>JALZHT010000657.1 GCA_030860645.1 Acidobacteriota bacterium | reverse complement strand
ATCTGTGACACGGTGACGGTCTTGCGCGACGGTAAATTCGTCGCCACGCGCCCGCTCGCCGGTCTGGAGAAGATAGACCTCGTCTGCCTCATGCTCGGCAAGCAGCGCGAGGAGTTGCAGAAGAAGGGCGCGACCGCCTTCGGCGAGCACTACGGCGACAAGCCGGCCGACGCAGAGCCGCTCCTGCGCGCCGAGAACCTGACGCGCGGGCGCAAGCTCGACGGCGTGAGCGAGGTCGAGGCGCGCGGCGAGATCGTCGGCATGGCGGGCCTGCTCGGGTCGGGGCGGACCGAGACGGCGCGCGCCATCTTCGGGGCCGACGCGGTGGACGAGGGCACGGTCTCGCTCGAAGGCAAGCCGCTGCGCCTGAGCGCGCCGCGCGACGCCATCGGGGCCGGCCTCGCCTTCCTCTCCGAGGATCGCAAGGCCGAGGGCATCATCCCGGAGCTGTCCGTGCGCGAGAACCTGACGCTGGCGGCGCTCCCGCAGATGAGCAAGCTGGGCGTCGTCTCGCGGGCCCGGCAGGACGAGGCGGTCGGCCGCTTCATGAAGCGGCTCGGCATCAAGGCTTCGAGCGCCGAGCAGAAGGTCAAGGAGCTTTCGGGCGGCAACCAGCAGAAGGTCTTGCTCGCGCGGTGGCTCTGCAAGAACCCGAAGTTCCTCATCCTCGACGAGCCGACGCGCGGCATCGACATCGGCGCGAAGGGCGAGATCCAGTCGCTCATCAATGAGTTGGTCGAGTCGGGCCTCGGCGTCCTGATGATCTCCTCGGAGCTGGAAGAGCTGGTTGAGGGCAGCTCGCGCGTCGTCGTCATGCGCGACGGGCGGGCCGTGGCCGAGCTGCGCGGCCCGGCCATCTCGCAGGACAACATCATCCACGCAATGGCCGAGGGCGACGCCGCCGCAACGGCGGACGAAAAAGAGGGCGCCGGGTTCTAGGTGCCGGGCACGGGGTTAAAATCGGGTGTCGGGTGTAGGTGATCAGGCGCCGGGTCAAAAGCAGCTTTTCTTTAACCCAGCACCCGAAACCTGCTTAGGGGGGATGATGTCGAACGCAGCGCGGGCGGGCGGGGCGAGGGCGCTCGGGCGCGGGACGGTGGGGGACTACGCGCCGACCTACGGCGCGCTGGCGGCACTCGTCCTGCTCGTCGCCGCCAACTCCGTCCTCACGCCGAACTTTTTCGACGTGAACAACTTCCGCAACATACTCCTGCAAGTCTCGCCGACGGTGCTCGTCGCCGTCGGCATGACCTTCGTCATCGCGACGGGCGGCATTGACCTGTCGGTCGGCTCAGTGATGGCTATCGCGTCGGCCGTGGCGGCCGCCTCGCTCGGCGGCGGCGGCGGGATGGCCGTCCTGCTCGGACTCCTGGCGGCACTCGCCGCCGGCGTCTTCAACGGCGCGCTCATCTCGGGCTTCCGCATCCAGCCGATCATCGTCACGCTGGCGCTGCTCATCTCGGGGCGCGGCATCGCGCAGGTCTTGAGCGACGGCCGGCTCGTCCCGTTCAGCGACCCCTCCTTCGAACTCCTCGGCCGCGGCGTCGTCGCGGGGCTGCCCGTGCAGGTGCTCGTGATGGCGCTGGTGGTGGCGCTGGCTATCTTCGCGATGCGGGCGACGGCCTTCGGGCGCTACGTGATGGCGGTCGGCGGCAACGAGGCGGCGGCGCGGCTCGCCGGCATCAAGGTGAGTCAGACGAAGACCTCGGTCTACGCGCTGAGCGGGCTGCTGGCGGGGCTGGCCGGCCTGATTGAGACGGCGCGGCTCGGGGCCAGCGACGCGCAGAAGGTGGGTCTGAACATCGAACTCGATGCCATCGCGGCGACGGTCGTCGGCGGCACGCCACTGTCGGGCGGGCGCGCGACGGTCGTCGGCACTCTCGTCGGCGCGCTCATCATGCAGGTCATCACGACCAGCTTCAATATGAACGGCTTCGCCTACTCGTGGTCGTTAGTCATCAAGGCGGCCATCATCATCGTCGCCGTCTACATCCAGCGCCCGAGGCTGGCGTGAGCATCCGGCGAATGGCAAAGGGCCTGGAGGAGCGCGTGATAAACGCCCCGCCGTGTCAACGGAGAGTTTCTGCTGACGCCCACGGTCTCCCGTCTACTTCTTTCCGGAGGTGGCGATGAGTCGGGGTACGGCCGTCGGTTCCAGGCCGGGGCCGGGCGGCGTGATGCGCGCGAAGCTCGGGTCGTTCCTCCAGCGGCAGGGCGCGCTCGTGACGCTCGCGCTGGTCGGGGTCTTCGGGTTCGCGCGCTACGAGCACTTCCTGACGGAGGAAAATCTGACAAACGTCTTGCGCCAGAACAGCATGCTCGGGCTGGTCGCGCTCGGCATGACGTTCGTGATTCTGACGGGCGGCATCGACCTCTCGGTCGGCTCGCTCGTGGCCGTGGCCGGGGTGGTCGCCGCGAGCCTCTCGGATCAGGGCCTGCCGGCCGCGGTGCTCGCCGGCGCGGGGTTCAGCACGGCGCTCGGGCTGGCGAACGGGCTTGTCATCGCGAAGGCGCGCATCCAGCCCTTCGTCGTGACACTGGCGATGATGATTGCGGCGCGCGGGCTGGCGCTGGCCTACACGGGTGAGCGTTCGGTGAGCGTCGACGTGTCGGCGGGCGCGTTCAGGGAACTGGCCCGCGGCGAGGTCGGGCCGGGCGCGTTCGCCATCCCCTACCCGGTGCTGATCCTCGTCGCGGCCTACGCGCTGGGGTGGCTCATGCTAAACTACACGCGCTTCGGCCGCCACGTCTACGCGCTCGGCGACAACGAAGAGGCGGCGCGGCTGATGGGCCTCAACATCGGGCGAGTGACCGTCGGCGTCTACACTTTGAGCGGCGCGCTGGCGGGCGTGGCGGGCGTGCTGCTGGCGTCGAGGCTCGGGTCGGGGCAGCCGGTGGCGGCCGTCGGCTGGGAACTCGACGCCATCGCGGCGGTGGTCGTAGGCGGCACGCTGC
>JALZHT010000656.1 GCA_030860645.1 Acidobacteriota bacterium | reverse complement strand
CCTCCTGCCCGAGCGGGGCGACGCGGCGCGGCCCCGAGGGCGCGCCGGGCAGCACGGCCCCGCACTCGTCGCAGTACTGCGCGCCTTCGAGATTCTCCGTCTGGCACCTGTCGCAGGTGATCATGTCCGAGTCCTTCGCTCTCTTGTCTTGGCAGTGCGGGCCGAAGCGCCCCGGAAGTGCCCCAGAAGTCCTCGCCGCTCGTTTGTCAGGCCGCCCCGCGCTCCTCGCGGCGGACGCGTATTGTAGCGCGAAAACTGAGGCCGCGCCAACAACATCAAAACGCCGGTCGGCGGCGGGCGCGCGCCGCCCGGACAAAGCAAAAACCGCCCCGCGCATCAAACCCGGCGCGGTGAAAGGCGGAGACCTCCCGGCGGCTTTTCCTCAACACTTCTCGCCCGCCACACGTCACTGTTTTTGAAACTGTTCCAGGATTTTGCACGTAGAAGAGGCGACGGCGCGGAAGGTTCGGGGCAGCGACAGGTTTTGTTTTCGCGCCCGTCTGTGCGAACCTTACGGTTTGCCGGCCCGACCCGTTTTAACCCCTAGAGCGAGTAAAGGAAGTAAGTCCCCATGGCAGTGAGCCGAAAGAAGAAGATCGTGATCGCGGTGGCGGCCGTCGCCGTCCTCGCCATGATCGTCGTCATCAGCATCTTCGCGCGCGGCAAGGACGAGCCCGAGGTGACGACGGTCAAGGTCGAGGTGCGGCCCGAGCTGAAGTCCACCGTGACGGCGTCGGGCGAGGTGCGGCCGATCCGCTTCGTCAACCTGACGAGCGAGGTGCAGGGCCGGATCGTCGAAATCTCCGTCAACCCCGGCGACGCCGTCACGACCGGCCAGCCGCTCGTGCGCGTTGACCCCACCCAGCTCGAAAGCTCCGCCGCGGCCGCCGCCGCCAGCGTGCAGGCCGCCGTCAGCGACGTGCAGAACGCCCGCACGGCCGTCCTTTCGGCCGAGAACAACGTCGCGCAGCAGCAGCAGTCTCTGGCGGCCGCCGAGGTCGCCCTCCAGCAGTCGCGCCAGGCCGTCGTCACCGCGCAGACCTCCGTCGACCGCGAGCGCGTCAACCTCAACACCGCCCAGCGCGAGCTGAAGCGCACGACCGACCTCATCGAGTCGAACGTCGCCTCGCGCTCCGAGTACGACGCGGCCCGCGACCGCTACGACCAGGCGCAGGTCGCCCTGCGCACCGCGACCGCTCAGTTGCAGTCGGCGCAGATCGCCGTCGAGGAGTCGAAGGCGCGCGTCAACCAGGCGCGCGTCGCCGTGCAGGAGGCGCAGATCGGCGTGCGCCGCGCGCGCGAGAGCGTGCAGACGAGCGAGGCCCGCGCCAACCAGCAGCAGGCCATCCTGCGCGGCGAGGCGAGCCAGCGCTACAAGTCCACGACCGTCTCGCCCCTGACGGGCGTCGTCGTCGACATCCCGGCGCGCGTCGGCCAGTTCGCCGTCGCCGGCCTCTCGACCACGTCCCTGATGACCATCGCCGACATGACGACGATCAACGTCGAGGTCAACGTTGACGAGACCGAGATTTCACAGATCGAGGTCGGGCAGCCGGCGAAGATTAAGGTGGACGCGATGGGCGAGCGCGAGCTGGAGGGCGCGGTCGTGCAGAAGAACCCGCTCGCCGTCTCGCGCTCGGACACGACGGGCGGCGGCATCACCAACCGCGTCAACGTCCAGGAGGCCAAAGAGTTCAAGGTCATCGTCGAAATCAAGAACCTGACCGACGAAGTGCGCAACGCCCTGCGGCCCGGCATGACGGCCACCGCCAACGTCACGACCAAGACCAAGCAGCAGGTCATCGCCGTGCCCTTGCAGGCCATCGTCGAGAAGTCGCCCAGCCCGACGCCGACCCCGCCCGCGGGCCAGGCCCCGGCGGCCCCGCCGCCCGGCGAGAAGAAGGACATCAAGGGCGTCTACGTCCTCGACGGCAACAAGACCAAGTTCGTCCCCGTCGAGACCGGCATCACGGGCGAGAGCGACATCGAGATCGTCAGCGGCCTCCAGCCCAACATGGAGGTCATCACGGGGCCGAGCCGCGTGCTGCGCACCCTGAAAGAGGGCGACACGGTGAAGAAGCAGACCCGCAAGCCCGGCGCGCCCGAGGGCAAAGAGGGCGAGAGTAAATAAGCGATGAGCGACGCCACCCTGACCGCCCCCGCGACCGTCGAGCCGACCGCGCTCGAACACGGCGACCTGCTCGCGCACGACGCCGTGCCGGCCTCGCTCATCTCGATGCGCGACATCTGGCGCACCTACCAGATGGGAGCCGAGGAGTTGCACGCGCTGAGCGGCGTCTCGTTCGACGTGCAGCGCGGCGAGTACGTCGCCATCATCGGCCCGTCGGGGTCGGGCAAGTCGACGCTGATGAACCTCATCGGCTGCCTCGACACGCCCACGCGCGGGCGCTACTGGATCAACGGCAAGCTCGTCTCCGAGATGGAGGACGACGAGCTGGCCCGCATCCGCAACAAGGAGATCGGCTTCGTCTTCCAGACCTTCAACCTGCTGTCGCGCGCGACGGCCCTGCACAACGTCGAACTGCCGCTCATCTACGCCGGCGTCGGCGCGTCCGCGCGCCACGAGAAGGCCATCCAGGCGCTCACCTCCGTCGAGCTGGCCGACCGCATGACGCACCGGCCGAACGAGTTGTCGGGCGGCCAGCGCCAGCGCGTCGCCATCGCCCGCGCGCTCGTCAACCACCCGTCGATCCTTCTGGCCGACGAGCCGACCGGCGCGCTCGACAGCAAGACGAGCCACGAGATCATGAACCTCTTCGAGCGGCTCCACGCCGAGGGGAACACGATCATCGTCGTCACCCACGAGCACGACATCGCCTCGCGCGCCCACCGCGTCATCTCCATCCGCGACGGCAAGATCGCGTCGGACGAGAAGATCAAGTGAAAGAGGCTAGAGGCCGGAGGCCGGATGCCAGTCACTTGCTTTTAACTGGCA
>JALZHT010000655.1 GCA_030860645.1 Acidobacteriota bacterium | reverse complement strand
GATGACGACCTCGCGCTCTCCGCCCGCGAACTCCGCGTCGTCTTCGGAGGCGAGGCCGGCCGGGTCGACGTGGTCGGCCCAGCCCTGCCGCTCGGCCTGCCCCTCGGCCTCGGCGTCAACGCCCGCGCGCCCCGCGTCCAACGCGTCGAGCGCCTCGCCCAACTCCTCGACCGAATCGTCCGGCGGGCGGCCGCCCACCGCCACGATCTCCACGTCGGGCGGCAGAATCTCCCTCACGATGGCCTCGACCCTATCTTCCGATTGTTTCTTCCGTGTGCGCTTGCTCATGTTGACGAATCTTAGCTGCTGACGCGCGCGACGATGTCGCCGAAGGTCTGCCTCTGGAAGAGCCTGATCTCGGTCGTGCGGACGAGTTCGAGGACGGAGAGGAAGGCGAGCACCAGCTCGCGCCGCGTCCCGGCGCGCTCGAAGAACTCGCGCAGGTTCAGCTCGCCCGCCGAGAAGATGGCGTTGCGGAGGCGTTCGAGCATCTCGGCCATCGTGACCTCGTCGCGCTCAATCTCCAGCAGCACCTCCTCCTTCCTGCGCGCCAGTATCTCCTGGAAGACGCGCAGCAGGTCGAACGCGCCGGCCGCCACCTCCGGGTTGTTCTTGTCGGTCTCAATCGGCGCGCGCGTGTAGACGGCCTGCTCGAC
The DNA here is from genome assembly GCA_030860645.1 of Acidobacteriota bacterium. Taxonomy (GTDB): domain Bacteria; phylum Acidobacteriota; class Blastocatellia; order Pyrinomonadales; family Pyrinomonadaceae; genus QHXN01. Next base: position 2,300 of record JALZHT010000655.1, on the reverse strand, counting down.
CGTGGCGCGCGACCAGAGCATCTGCGCCGCGGCCTTGTACTTCTGGTGTTCGAGCAGGCGCTCGACCAGCTCGCGGCGCGGGTCGTCCTCGGCCTGCTCCTCGTCGCTCAGGGTCGGGTCGCGCGGCAGCAGCATCCGCGACTTGATCTCGATGAGCGTGGCGGCCATCACGAGGAAGTCGCTGGCGACCGTGATGTCCATGCCCTGCATCGCGCGCAGGTGGCGGAGGTAAGTGTCGGTGATGCGGGCGATGGGGATGTCGTAGATGTCGACCTGCTCCTGGCGGATGAGGTAGAGCAGGAGGTCGAGCGGGCCGGCGAACTCGCCGAGGACGAGCTTCAGCTCCTCGCCGCCGCGGTCGGAGACGATCTCGGGCCGCGCGCCGGCGACGTTGATCTGCGCGCCCTCGGCGGCGCTCGCCACGGTCGCGCCCTCGGTCGGCTGCTTCACTTCCGGAGTCTCGCTCGACACTTCCGTTAGCCCCCCACGATGCCCATGCGCTCGTAGGCGAGCCGCATCGTCTCGCGCGCAATCGCCCGCGCCTTGTCGCGCCCGTCGGCGAGGATGCGCCCCAGCTCCTCGTCCGTGTAGCCGCGCACCCGCTCCTGGAACGGGCGCAGGAATTCGACCGCCGCCTCGGCCAGCTCCGACTTCAACTGCGCGTAGCCCTTGCCCGCGAAGTGCGCCTCGATCTGCTCGGGAGTCCGGCCGGTGAGCAGTTGATAGATCGAGAGCAGGTTGGTGATGGCCGGGCGCGACTCGTCGAAGCGGACTTCGGTGCCCGAGTCGGTGACGGCGCGCTTGAACTTGCGGCGGACGGTGTCGGCGTCGTCCAGGAGCGAGATGCGGCCGTTCGCGTTCTCGTCCGACTTCGACATTTTTTTCGAAGGGTCGTCGAGGGCCATGATCTTCGCGCCGACCTTCGGGATGAAGGCGTCGGGCAGGCGGAAGGTCTCGCCGAAGTCGCGGTTGAAGCGTTCGGCGATGTCGCGCGTCAGCTCCAGGTGCTGCTTCTGGTCGTGGCCGACGGGGACGAGGTCGGTCTGGTAGAGCAGGATGTCGGCGGCCATCAGCGCCGGGTACGTGAGCAGCCCGGCGAGCACGTTCTCGCGCTGCCTCTTCGTCTTGTCCTTGAACTGCGTCATGCGCTCAAGCTCGCTGATGCGGACGACGCAGTTGAGGATCCACGCGAGTTCCGCGTGCTCGGGCACGTCGGACTGGACGAAAACGGTCGAGACCTCCGGGTCAATGCCGGCGGCGAGGTAGATGCGCGCCACCTCCTTCGTCTTCTCCGCCAACTGCTTCGGGTCTTGCGGGACGGTGACGGCGTGGAGATTGACGACGCAGAAGAAGCTCTCGTACTCGTGCTGGAGCGCGACCCAGTTGCGCAGCGCGCCGAGGTAGTTGCCGAGGTGGAGGTTGCCGGTCGGCTGCGCCCCGCTGAAGATTCGCTTTGTCATGGCCGACGATTGCCCTCTCGAAAAGCGGCCCGCCTAGTCCGCGCCGAGCAGGAGACGCATGACCAGCCCCCGCACCGGGGAGATGATCGCACCGAGGACGCCGAAGTACATCAGCGCGATGAGGATGAGGAAGCTGTACTGCTCCACCGCCTCCAGCGCGGGCTGCGCGCCGGCCGGCAGCACCGAGTAGAGCACCTTGCTCCCGTCGAGCGGCGGGACCGGCAGCAGGTTGAAGATCGCCAGCGAGATGTTCAAAAAGATCGCCTCCCACAAGAGCAGGAAGACCGGCTCGGCGACCGCCGCGAGGCTCCCGCCCGGGGCCAGCGCCCCGTTCACCAGCAGGAGCTTGAGGGCGGTGAAGGCGACGACGGCGATCAGCGTGTTCGCCATGATGCCGGCGAGCGAGACCATCACGTTCGCCGTGTCCTTGTTGCGCCAGCGCAGGGGGTTGACCGGCGTCGGCTTGCCCCAGCCGATGAGCGGGACGAAGATGCCCGCCCCGGCCGCGACGAAGTTGACGATGGGGATGAGCAGCGTGCCGATGGGGTCGGTGTGCGCGACCGGGTTGAGCGTGACGCGCCCGAGCAGGTAGGCCGTGTCGTCGCCGAACTTGTAAGACATCCACGCGTGCGCCGCCTCGTGCGCCGAGATCGCGAGCAGCAGCACGACGATGTAGATAATCAACTGTCCGAACAGATTGGATTCCGGCATCTCACCCGCACCCGCGAAACTCTCGACACGAAGAAAAGCAAAGTAACACGCGCGTTTTTCGGCTGTCAAAAAGGCAGTTTCGAGTTGCGGGTTGCGGGCTTCGAGTTAAGAATTCTTTTTAACTCGAAG
>JALZHT010000654.1 GCA_030860645.1 Acidobacteriota bacterium | reverse complement strand
CGGCCCGCGCGTCGCGCGCTAGGGTTCGGCCGTGCGGCCGAGGAAGGCGTCAGGGCAGGGCCTCGACGTTGACCAGGATGCGGAAGAGGCCGCCGCGCACGATGCCGCAGCGGATGGAGATGTCGAGCGTGCCGCCCGGCGGGATCGGCGTGCTGCTCGTGACCTTCCCGACCGTGATGGTCGTGTTGTAGCCGCCGCCGTTCGGCTGCACCGGCGGCTCTTCGACCGTCGTGGCGAGGGTAGTCGCCGCGACGGTGCCGTCGTCGCGCGTCACCACGCCCGTCGAGTCGAGCACGCGGATGTCGGCCTGCCCGGGGTTCGTGTAGCCCGGGCCGTTGAGCGTCGTTATTTCGACGACGCGGAAGCGCAGCCGCGTCACCAGCCCGCCGGTGTTGTTGACGACGCGGCGCTGGATGTTGAGCGTCCCGAGCGGCCCGTTCGGGACGGGCGTGAAGGTGCGGACGCGGTTCGGCTCGGACGAGGCGGGCTTCGTCGGGTCGAGCAGGACGAGGGGGATAGTCGCGTTACGGACGCGCGGGCTGGCGCGGTTCTCCGGCCCCGGCGCGCCGAGCATCATCGGCCCGGCCTCCGCGAAGTTCTCGGCCGTCACGGAGACCAACAGGAAGTCTGCGGCGTTGTTGTTCGTGTCCTTCGGCGTGCCCGGCGTGGTGCAGCCGACGCCCTGCACGAAGTCGCACATCTTCCTGACGTAGCTGTACTGCACGGCCGGCGTGGACGACCGCCGCGTCAGCCCCGTCCCCTCGACGTACTGCGCCGCGTTACCGCCCCCGACGAAGCCCACCGAGTCTACGACGACGTTGTTGCCCGGCGGGCCGATGAGCTGGAACCCCTCGTTGTCAATGAACACGTCGCCGTCGAAGAAATTGACGGTGTCGATGTCCAGCGTCGCGTAGGAGGGCAGGCTGTAGCCGGCGCTGTCGCCGATGAGCAGGTGGCCGCGGGCCGGGATGGTGGTGCCGGGCGGGATCGGGAATTCGAAGTCGCCGAAGGCCGGGTCGTGCGCCCGGATGCTGTAGCCGCCGACGAGGATGGGCGCGTCCGTGTTGTTGTAAAGATCGATGAACTCGTCACGCGGGTCGCCCAGCATGAGCGGGCCGGGGCCGGAGAGGCGGAACTCGCTGATGAGCACCTGCCCCGCGCCCGCGCCCGGCGTGCCGCAGTCGAGGCTCAGGGTGTAGGCGGCGCAGCCCGCGCCGGCATTTATCTCGTGGACGACGACGACGAAGTTCGCGCCCGCCGGGACGTTGAAGGAGTAGGAGAGGGTCTGGCCGGGCGGCGTGTCGCCCGAGTCGCCGAGGTAGTTCTGTGAAACGTCGGCCGGGTTGAAGCTGCCGAGGTAGGCGGCGCTGAAGATTTCGTTGCCGCCGCAGCCCGACGGGTTGATGGTCACGCGGATGCAGGCCGGGGCGCTGCTCGAATTGGTAAAGTTGTACTGGTCGAAGCGCCGGGGGACGTTATCCACCGTCCCCGGGTACGGCTTCGGGCCGCCGCAGTCGCTGGGCGGGTTCACGCGGGCGATGCGCCCGTCCTGCGACGGGTCGCCGATGCCGATGGAGCCGTTGAACGTCCCCGAAACCGGGCACGACTGGGCGGAAGCGTTGGCGGCGAGTAAGAGGTTGAGAAACAGCGCGCCCGCCATGAAGTGGCGGGTGGTGGGTAAGAATCGCATGGGTCTCCTCCTTGAAACCGAGTGAGTGGGTGGCGCGAGGACGAGGTTCAGGAATATCCACCGCTGGGGACGGGGGTTTGGAAGGGAACCTGGAGGGGTGTGTACTCTGGCAGCGGAAGGTAGCACAGTCCTCTCGGCGCAGGCAATAAAATTTTGAAGCCCGCAAGGACGACACCGCCCGCCGCCGCGGCAGACTTTTTGCCGCCCGGCGCGGCCGGGGTGATACAATCCGCCGCGCATGAAATGCCCTTCCTGCACGCTGGAGATCGCCAACCCGGAGAGCGAATCATGCCCCTCCTGCGGGGCCTCGCTCGACGAGTCGTTCGCGCCGACGCGCAAGCTGCCGGCCTCCGGGGCGGGCGCGAGGTCGGCCCACGCCTCCGGCCCGACGAGCCGGAAAACCCCGGCCTCGCTCACCTCAATCCACGACACGATTGACCAGTCGCGCTTCGTCGCCGGCACGATCCTCGCCGACCGTTACCGCCTCGTCGGACTGCTCGGCCGCGGCGGGATGGGCGAGGTCTACAGGGCCGAGGACTTGAAGCTCTCGCAGCCGGTCGCGCTCAAGTTCCTGCCCGAGACGCTCTCGATGGACGGCGCGGCGCTCGCCCGCTTCCACCGCGAGGTGCGCATTGCGCGGCAGATCTCCCACCGCAACGTCTGCCGCGTCTACGACATCGGCGAGGCCGAGGGCCTCCACTTCCTCTCGATGGAGTACGTCCGCGGCGAGGAGTTGTCGTCGGTCATGCGCCGCTTCGGGCGTCTGCCGCAGGACAAGGCCGTCGAGGTCGCGCGCCAGATTTGCGCGGGGCTGGCCGCCGCGCACGAGGCGGGCGTGCTCCACCGCGACCTGAAGCCCGGCAACGTCATGATTGACGAGCGCGGCAACGTCCGCGTGATGGACTTCGGGCTGGCCGGGCTGGCCGAGGAGTTCCGCGGGGACGTGGCGCTCGAAGGCACGCCCGAGTACATGTCGCCCGAACAGTTCACGGGCCGGGAGCTGACGCCGCAGAGCGACATCTACTCGCTCGGCCTCGTCCTCTACGAACTCTTCACCGGGCGGAAGGCGTTCGCGGCCAGCACGCTCCCCGAGCTGATCCGCCTGCGCCGCAGCGGCTCTCTGCCGGACAGCCCCTCCTCGGTCGTGAGAGACCTCGACCCGCTTGTCGAGCGCGTCATCGAGCGGTGCCTCTCGGCCGACCCGCGAGACCGCCCGGCCACGGCCCTGCAAGTCGCCGCGGCCCTGCCGGGCGGAGACCCGCTGGC
>JALZHT010000653.1 GCA_030860645.1 Acidobacteriota bacterium | reverse complement strand
CCCGCCAGGCCTTCGAGCTGGCGGCGGTCTTCGGGGTTGAGGCGGTGGTGCTCGCGGTAGCCGACGGCGAGGACGCCGAGGGCTTCGCCGCGCGCGACGAGCGGGACGAGCAGGAGGTCGCGCACGCCCTCGGCGCTGTGCAGCGGGAACTCGCTGGCCGGCAGGTCGCCCGCGAGGCCGCGCACCTCGATGACGGGGTCGGAGACGAGGGCGGCGCGCTCGGCGAACTCGCCGCGCAAAGGCGTGACGAACGGGCCGGCGCCGGGGCCGACGTGCTCGAAGCCGCTCATGGCGAGCCACGTGATGCGGCGCTCTTCGAGCGAGAAGCTGGCGATGCTCGCCGTGTCGGCCCGCATCGCGCACCTCACCGTCTCGACCGTCCTCAAAAGAGTCGAGGCGCTGTCGCTGCGCTCGCCGCCCGCGCCCGTCCCGTCTTCTTCGCCTTCTGCCATCGCCGCTATCTTAACCAGAACGGCGGGCGGTGGCGAGCGCAACGGGCGCCTTCAGCGCCAGTTGCCGATGAGGATGAAGGGGGCCCAGTAGTAGGGGTGTGAGAAGGACGGGTGATCGCGCAGCAGGGCGAGTTGGGCCTGGCGCAGGGCCTCGGCCTTGAGGGTGCCGGGCGCGGCGTTGCGTATCTGGTAGAACTTCTCCATCAGCAGCGGCGTGCTCTTGTCGGCCACCGGCCAGAGGCTCGCCAGCACCGACCTCGCCCCCCTCCGCTGCGCCAGCACCGCGAAGCCTTCCACCTCTTTGCCGTCGGCGTCCGCCCCGGTCGCCGCCGTCTCGCAGGCCGAGAGCGCCAGCAGGTCTACGCCGCCGAAGACGTTCGGGGTGTTCTTGATCTTGGTGAGCGACAGTCCCCCGCCGTCGCCGAGGAGGAGGAAGGAGTCCGCCACGTTGCCCGGCTGGAACTGGAAGTGACTGGCGATGTGAACCACGGAATACTTCTGCCGCAACTGCGAGAAGAAAGTCTCCTCCGTGAACGACTCGTCGAGAAAAATCTTGCCCGCGATGACGCCCCGGTCGCCCGGCGTCGCGCCCTCGTCGCGGAAGATGTTGCGTAGCTCCTGCGGGACTTCGGGGAGCGCGGAGAATTGTTTCTGCGCCTTCGAGACCCCCACCCCCAGCCCCTTCCAGGCGGCGACCGGCGCGTCCGTCAGGTGCGAAGTGTTGGCCGGTGTGAAGACCGTGTTCTGGTAGCGCTCGACCAGATACTTCTCGCCGTCGTGCAGGGCGGCGACGGGGATGTAGCGCAGCGGCCCCGACAGCGACCACATGACGGTCTCGACCTGCGCGCCCTTCAGGATGCTCGCGACGGGGCCGACCAGGATTCGGTACAACTCCTGTGCGAGCGGGCGCGGGTCGCTGCGCGGGTCGTCGAGCGCCTGGCGGAAGGCGAAGATTTTCTTGTAGAGGTCGGCCGACTTGATCGCGTACTCGCGCCCCGCCTTCACGTCCCTGGTGAAAACGATGACGCGGTACTTGTCCTCGCCGACCGAGGTGTAGACGGCCGCCACCCCCGGCCCGAGTTGTTTCAGCTCTTCCGTGATGCCCCCGGAATCGCCGCCCGGGATGGCAAGCTCCTCCCCGCGCTGCGGGCCGGGGAGTTCGTTCGACATCTGGGCGACGAACTTCTGGAACGCCAGCTCGGCGACGTTCAGGTCGGCGTTGAGCTTGTCGAGTTGCAGCGCCTCGTCGGCGGTGAGGTTGGGCCTCTTGGCCTCCAGCTCGCTGCGCCGGCGGGCGAGCTGCGGGAGGGCTTCGGCGATGTCGCGGTAGCGCTTCTCGAAATCGCTCTCGGCGGAGTTCATGGCGGCGCGGCCGTCCAGGCCGCCGGCCTCGCGCCCGTCGCGGCGCACGTACTGAAAATACTCCTCCTCCTTGAGGAGGCCGATCACCTGCTGGGCTTCGAGCAGACGGTCGCGCGTGATGAGCAGGTCGGCCAGTTGCTGGTAGGTGTGCTCCCGCGACCGGAGGAAGCTCCTCTGCGCCTCCCGGTCGAGCGAGGCTTTCTGCCGGCGTATCTCCTGGTAGGCGTTGACCGCCTGCTTGCCGTAAAAGATCGCCGCCCGCGGGTTGTTGCCGGCCCTCCACGTGAACATCAGGTTGCTGAACGTGTCGCCCTCGCCCTCGCGGCTGCCGACCTCGCTGTTGATGGAGAGCGCCAGGCCGAGGTGTTCGAGCGCCTTCTGCCTGTCGCCGAGTGAGTTGTAGACGAAGCCGATGTTGTTGAGCGTCCTGGCCTGCCCGGCGCGGTCGGCGCTGCTCCGCTGGAGCGCGAGCGCCTGGTTGAGGTATTCGAGCGCCTTCTGCCTGTCGCCCGCGTCGAGCGACTCGAAGGCGACGTTCGAGAGCGCCGGGGCCAGCGCGTAGCACTGCCCCGTCTCGCGGAGGATGGCGAGGGCCTGCTCGTAATAGTCGTGCGCCTTCTTCCTCTCGCCGAGCGCGTCGTAGGCCAGCCCGATGTTGTTGAGCGTGGAGGCTTCGCCCTGCCGGTCGCCGGCCTCGCGGAAGAGCGGGAGCGCCTGCTCGTAGTTCGCCAGCGCCTCCTCATGTTCGTCCATCGAGGAGTGAACCGTCCCCGCGCCGACGAAGGTGTGGGCGGCCATCCGCCTGTCGCCCGCGGCCAGGAACCCGCGGCGCGCGGCCCCGAGGTATTCGAGCGCGCGGTCTTTGTCGCCCAGCGAGAGGTAGGCCCGGGCCAGGGCGTGGCGCGTCAACGCCGCGCCGTGCTCGTCGCCCTTCGCCGCTTGCAGCCTGAGCGCGTCGTCGAAGAAGGGGAAGGCCCTCTGCTCGTCGCCGACCGAGGCGTGGATGGAGGCGATGGTCGTCAGCGTGATGACTTCGCCGCGCCAGTCGCCCGCGGCCCGGAAGAGGCGCAGCGCCTCCTCGTACTTCTCGACGCCGCTCTGGCGGTTGCCCGCCGAGGCGCCGAGCAGCCGGGTCGCCTCGGC
>JALZHT010000652.1 GCA_030860645.1 Acidobacteriota bacterium | reverse complement strand
CGCGACCTGCTCGGCCAGCCCGACGCGCCCGACCCGGCGGTAGCGCGCCCCCGACGTGACGAGGAACTCTTCGATCTCGTCGGCCGTGAACTCGGGGCCGAGGTACGCGCCGCGCATCCCGTCGGCGCGCCCGCGGCAGACCTCCTCGACCCGCCTCTCGTTGCCGAGGTACTGGTGCCACACCGAGAGCGCCGCGCCGAGGCTCCCGCCCGCGTCGCCCGCCGCCGGCTGCACCCAGATTTTCTCGAACGGCCCCTCGCGCAGGATGCGCCCGTTGCCCACGCAGTTCAGGGCCACGCCGCCCGCGAGGCAAAGATTCTTCTCGCCCGTCACCTTGTGGACGTGGCGCGCCATGCGCAGCATCGCCTCCTCCGTCACCTCCTGCACGGAGCGCGCCAGATCCATCTCGCGCTGCGTCACCTCGCCCTCGGGCCGGCGCGGCGGCCCGCCGAAGAGGCGGTCGAAGGCGGCGTTGGTCATCGTCAGCCCGGCCGCGAAGTTGAAGTACTTCATGTTGAGCCGGAGGCTCCCGTCCTCGCGCAGGTCAATTAACTCGTCGAGAATCTTCCGCACGTAGCGCGGCTCGCCGTAGGGGGCGAGGCCCATCACCTTGTACTCGCCGGAGTTGACGCGGAAGCCCGTGTAGTAGGTGAAGGCCGAGTAGAGCAGGCCGAGCGAGTGCGGGAAGCGCAGCTCCGCCAGCAGGTGCAGCTCGTTGCCGCGCCCGTAGCCGTAAGACGAGGTCGCCCACTCGCCGACGCCGTCCATCGTCAGCACCGCCGCGCGCTCGAACGGCGAGGGGAAGAAGGCCGAGGCGGCGTGCGACTCGTGGTGCTCGGTGAAGAGCACCCGGCCCGCGAAGCCGGCCTCGCGCGACACCTGCTCGCGGAGCCACAGCTTCTCCCTGAGCCACAGCGGCATCGCCATCAGGAACGAGCGCAGGCCCCGCGGCGCGTAGTCGAGGTAGGTTTCGAGCAGCCGCTCGAACTTCAACAGCGGCTTGTCGTAGAAGACGACGAAGTCGAGCCGGTCGGCCTGGATGCCGGCGTGGCGCAGGCAGAACTCGACGGCCCGCGACGGGAAGCGGTGGTCGTGCTTCTTGCGCGTGAAGCGCTCCTCCTGCGCCGCGGCCAAGACCTCGCCGTCGCGCACGAGGCACGCCGCCGAGTCGTGGTAGTAAGCCGAGATGCCGAGGATGTGCATGCGTCTTTGAGACCGGGGCGGCCGCGGCCCGCGCCGCGAGCGGCTTCGGCGGGCGCTGGATTATCCCCCTTTCCCCGGCGGGCGGCAACCGGCCGCGGGGCGACAGACGGCAGGGCCGAACGCCCGCCTCCCTTCCAACTCACGTCCCGGCCCCGCCTTGACAACGTCTCAATTTAGACTTAATCTAAACCACATGGCGACTGACGTACGCGACCGGATCGAGGCGCGGCTGCGCGGGGCGGAGTTGAAGCTGACGCCGCAGCGCTTCGCCGTGCTCGAATACCTGACGCGGGCCGCCGGCCACCCGACGGCCGAGCAGATCGGCGCGGCGCTCAACCGCCGCTTCCCGCAGGCTTCGCGCGCGACCGTCTACAACACGCTGAACGCCCTGCGCGACGCCGGCCTCGTCCGCGAGGTGCGGCTCGCCGACGGCGTGGCCCGCTACGAGTCGAACATTGACCCGCACCACCACTTCGTCTGCCGCGTCTGCGGCCGCCTCGAAGACGTGCCGCCCGGGGCCTTCGCCGCCGAGCCGCCGGGCGAGTTAGAAGGCGGCCACGCGGTCGAGCATTTCGAGGTCGTGCTGCGGGGCGTGTGCGTCGCGTGCCGCGCGAAGTGAGAAGTAGTTTCCGAGAGGAGGAGGAATCATGTCAACGAACGTCGGGGCGGAGGCGAGGGCGATGCCCATCGACATCGGCATCGAGGAGTCGGCGCGGCGCGAGATCGCCGCCGGCCTCTCGCGGCTCCTGGCCGACACCTACACGCTGTACCTGAAGACGCACAACTTCCACTGGAACGTGACGGGGCCGATGTTCCAGACGCTGCACCTGATGTTCGAGCAGCAGTACAACGAGCTGGCCCTCGCCGTCGACCAGATCGCCGAGCGCATCCGGGCACTGGGCTTCCCCGCCCCCGGCTCCTACCAGGAGTTCGGGCGGCTGACCTCAATCAGAGAGGCCGAGGGAGTCCCGGCCGCCGAGGCCATGATCCGCCAACTCGTCGAGGGTCAGGAGACGGTCGCGCGCACGGCCCGCGAGGTGATTAAGGTCGCCGAAGCGGCGCACGACGCCCCGACCGCCGACCTCCTCACCGAGCGCCTCCAGGTTCACGAGAAGACCGCCTGGATGCTCCGCAGCCTCCTCGCCACCGAGGGCAGCGCCGCGGCGCAAGGCGCGTGAGGGTGAAAAAGTTTCGGGCCGCGAGTCAGGGGAATTTTTGATTTTAGGGCGGATTACTGTTGAGTGTAGGGTCAGGTAAGGTTCACACAGAGGCCACGGAGGAGGCACAGAGTTCACGGAGGAATCAATTTGTCTTCTCTGTGCCCTCTGTGCCCCCTCCGTGTGCTCTGTGTTGAAAACCGCCCCCCAGTACACTCAACAGTAATCCGGCATAACTGAAAACTAAATCAAAAATCGCCAATCAAAAATCTAAAATTCTTTCCGCTTCGGCGCGGCAAACCCCATGTGTTTGTAGGCGGCGGGCGTGCAGACGCGGCCGCGGGGGGTGCGGTTGAGGAAGCCGATCTGGATCAGGTACGGCTCGATGATCTCCTCGATGGACTCGCGCTCCTCGCTGATCGAGGCCGAGATGGTGCCGACGCCGACGGGGCCGCCGTCGAACTTCTCGATGATCGTCGTCAGCAGCTTCCGGTCAATCTCGTCGAGGCCGAAGCGGTCAACCTCCATCTCGTCGAGCGCGCGCCGCGCGACCTCGCGCGTGATGCGGCCGTCGTGCTCGACCTCGGCGTAGTCGCGCAC
>JALZHT010000069.1 GCA_030860645.1 Acidobacteriota bacterium | reverse complement strand
TGGCGCGCCCGGCGTGCGCGCACTGCACGGTCGCGCCGACGTGGAGCAGGAATCCCGGCATGGCTTGGCACCTCCGCGTTTCAGAAGAAGGGTGGCGCGGGCCGCCCGCGCGTCACTGGATGACGAGGGCGACCCCGTTGATCGAGACGGAGTTCTGCGTCATCAGGATCGTCGCCCCCTTGCCGTTCGAGATGGTGATCCCCGTGTCGTTGATGAGGATCATGGCCCCGGCCGCGGTCTTGAGGATGATGCCGCCGTCGGGGCCGGGCTTGTCGCTGAGTTGGAACATGGTCTGCGCGGCGGTCTGGACGAGGACGTGCGGGATCGTGGCCGGCGTGGCGAAGGCGAGCGCCGGCGTCTCGCCCGTGCCCCAGAAGCAGCCGCTCCAGATCGGCCGGTCCTGGTTGCCGCCCTCGAACTCGACCCAGACCTTCGCCCCGACGGGCGGCATGGCGTAGAAGCCCGTGTTGATCCCGGCGTAGGGGACGCACGGCTCGGCCCAGTTGAGCGTGAACTCGCCGAAGACGGCCGGGACGCTCACTTGGAGGCGGCCGCGGTTCTCGGTGTCGAGGTTGTTGATGACCGTGCCGCGGTATTTGCCGAAGTATAGGCTCATGGGCGTACCACCTGGGTGAGTGAACCCGTCCCCTCGCGCTTGAGGGTGAAGTTCTGCTTGTACTCCCCTCTGCGGATCGAGTGCGTGACGCTCTGCACGTAGTAGTGCCCGTCGTAGTTGAAGCCGGCGCCGCGCAGGCCGACAAGCCCGCGCGCTTCGAGGATGGCGCCGTACTGGAGGGCGTCGAGCGAGCCGGAGGCGGTCACGACGTTGTCGGACGCCTCGTTGACCTCGGCCTGCGCGCGGGCGAGCGCCTGGACGATGGAAAGCCCGACCGTGTACCGCGCCTGCGGGTCGCCGCCCTCCGCGGCGTTGCGCACCGCCTGCTCGTACTGCGCCCGCGTCGGGTGGTTGAGCAGCCGCTGCCGCACGTTCGGCTGGTTGAAGACGAGGCCGGGCATCAGCGAGAGCGGCGGGCGCGTGCTGATGGGCATGGTGAAGACCGGCAGCGGCACGTTGAGCTCGCTGTCCTGGATGACGCCCGTGACGGTCGTCGGCGCGAGCGCGTTGTAGTGGAAGTTGATCGACTCGACGTTGGTGCTCGGCCCCATGTTGACCGAGAGCGCCTTCTGCACGAAAAGGCCGAGGGGCGGGAAGGCCCCGCGCAGCGGCGGCCCCCAGTAGGCGACGTTGGTGTGCGGGGCGGGGCCGGCCTTGACGAAGAAGACGTAGCCCTGGCGCTCGGCGAGCGTCTCGATGTAGGCGAGGTCGGTGGAGGTCTGCACGGGGACGCGCTGCGTCGGCGGGACGCGCTCGGGGAGGGCGGGCGGGAGGACGAGGGGGAGAATCTGGAAGCGGCCGAGGTAGGGCATGAGGGCGAAGAGCACGCGCTCGTTCTCGGCCATCGAGGGGTGCGGCATCGTCCGCTGGTGCAGGTCCATGGCGACGCTCACGTCCTCGCCCGTCACGGTCAGCGTCGAGGCCCCGGGCTGCTCGCTCGGCGTGAGCTGCACCTGCGTAATCAGCCCGTCCATCAAGACCTGCGGCACCACGTCGAAGGCCACCATGATGACGACGCGGTTGAAGGGCTTGAGCAGCAGGGGGTTCTTGAGCAGCCCGTAGTCGGCGAGGTCGAGCGGCCCGGAGCGGCCCACCTGGAAGGTGAGCTGGAAGCCGGAGCGGCCGCTGTCGCTGTGCGTGACCTCGACGCCGGTGAGCGCCTCGGTCAGGTCGTACGGGGCGGGGACGGCGATGGTCGGGCCGATCAGCAATGTCAGGCGAACGCCGAGCAGCATGGCGAATCCTTCAGGGCGTCGGGTTGGGGATGCGCAGCCGGCGGCCGATCTCGGCGGGCGCGGCGAGGTCGAACGGGTTCATCGCGTCGTTGGCGTCGGCGACGCGCCAGAAGTGCTCGCCGCTGCCGAGCGCGCGGGCGGTGATGAGGTCGAGGCGGTCGCCCTCGGTCACTAGCGCCTCGGCGATCATCGTCATGCCGGAAGACTGCGGCAGGAAACGGCGGCGCTTGTAGACGAGCGTGCGCCCGCCGGGGGCGGCGTACTCGGCCGTCTCGATCAAGAAGTAGCGGCTCGTGAAGTCGAACATTCACCCTCCTCAGAACAGGCTGATGTTGCCCTGGACGGCCGCGCCCAGGTTGGAGACGCTGCCGAGCTGCGCCATCGTCTCCTTGACGATCTGGTGCGTCAGGAACAGGTAGTAGCCGGGGTTCGTAATCGAGAGGTCGTTGTAGCTGAGCACGCGCAGGCCGAGCGAGACTTTGGCGCGGATCGGGTTGAGGCTCACGTCGTGCGCCTCCTCGGTGATGGTGAAGTCGGTGAGGCGCACGGGCAGGACGCGTTGCAGGCCCCAGACGAAGAGCGTGAACGGGCCGATGGGTGGGAGGATTTCGATGGTGCCCGCCGCGAGCAGCGCCGTGTTGGCGATGACGAGCGAGCTGCGCGGGTAGACGAGCACTTCGAGCGCCGAGAGCTGCGGGTAGATGCCGGTGCTGGTGGCCTGCGGGTCCTGGCGTTCGAGCTGGTCGGTGGCGTCGATCTCCACGTCGAGCTTGATGGTCTCGACGGGCGCGCCCCGCAGCCGCATCGCCTCGGAGCGCGCGCCGCTGTCGCCCGACGCCTGCGCCTGGAGCGTGCGCGTCAGCGTCTCCGGGTTGTACTGGAAGACGATCACGTTGGGCACGGGGTTGAGGAGGTCGACGCCGACGATGGCGCCCTTCGTCACGCGCGGCGATCCGGGGAAGCTGCTCATCGTTCGACTCCTTCCGGGGGGTCGGTCGCCCCCTCGCCGGCGGCGGCGTCCGGCCTGACGGGCAAAAATTTCGTCGCGGCCCTCACGGAATGAAGACCGTGTCGATGATGTTCCACCACATCTCCCTCACGACGGTACCGTCGGAGCGCCGGATAACGCCGCGGAAGCGCAGGTCCCAGTCGTAAGCGTCGCCGGTGTCGGCGGGCGTGGCGGGCACGGGGGCCAGCTCCGGCACGTCAAAAGCCTCGTAGATGCAGCCGGTGGGCCGGTCGGGAAGATATCGGTCGCGCCGGTCGGTGGGGTGGGGCCGCGCGGAGCGGTGGCCGTAGCGGCGTCCGGCGACGCCGGGCGCGACCGCCGTGTCGCCATCCTCCCTCATGCCACGCGTCAGGCCGCCCGGAATCTGGAAACAGCCGTCCATGTTCCAGGCCCAGAGGCCGGCGGTGGTCGAGATCAGCGTCGCGCAGCCGGACGTGGCCGGCGGGGTGACGCCCGGCTGCGCGGCTTCGAGCAGTTCGACGTGGCCGCCGATGAATTGACGATACTCGAAGTCGCCGCAGTTGCAGCGCGGGTCGAACCGCGCGTGTATCTCGAAGCGCGAGTTGATGGAACCGGCGGTGGCGCTCGTCCTGAAGAAAGTCAACCGCTCCGGGCCGACGAGTTGGAACAAGGTCAGGCAGGTGCCGGGCGTGACGTTTTCCGCCTGTAGCTCGCGGATGAGGAAATCGTAGGTGTCGGGGCCGACCTTGCCGTCCGCCGGCACCAGGCCGAACTGCCGCTGAATCAGCGCCACCAACTGCACCGTCGTCTCGTCGAAGCGGCCGGTCTGCGGCGCGCCGACGAGGTCCTGAATCTCGCGGGTGGATGCCTCGTCGTAGCTGGCCCGGTTGTACCGGATGGCCCGCTGTATCTGGTCGGCGGTCAACTCGCGCTGGGCCGGCACGTCGGGCGGCGGCTCCTGCGCCAGGTCGCGCAGGAGGGCGCGCGCCGAAGGGGCCGGCGACGTTTCCGGCGACCGCCCGCGGTCGGCGATCTCGACGGCGAACTGCTCGGCTTGCGTCTCCCTCGGGTCGGAGGGCGCGGCGACGGTCAAGGCAGAATCCGTTCCGGCGCCGCTCTGCTGGACGACGTGCGTCAACTCGTGGGCCAGGAGTCGTCGCCCGGAAGGCGTCTGCGGCGCGTACTGCCCCGCGCCGAAGACCACGTCGTAGCCGACCGTGTAAGCGCGCGCCCCGACGGAGCGCGCCGACTCGTCGGCCCTCTCGTCGGCGTGCACCCTCACGCGGCTGAAGTCGTGCTGGAAGCGCGACTCCATGAACCGGCGCGTCCCGGCGTCGAGCGGCCGGCCCGGCGAGCCGAGGACTTCCCCCACGGTGGCAGGCACGCCGCCGACGGGGGCGACGCCCGCGGCGTCGCGCTGTAAAGCCCCCTGCTGCTTCTGCTGACAACCGTCGCACTGGCCGCCGGCGATGGTGTGCGTGCCGCAGGCGCACTTGCGTTGCAAGACGCCGCCTGCCACGGGGGCAACGGAGGGCGGCCGGGTAGCTTTCGCTGGTGCGCGTCTGAACATCTTACAAGTGGTGTGCCCTGTCTTCGTTCCGGGCAACTCTCGATGAAGGCGCTACGGATGAAACGGGGCCGAGATGTGCGCCCCCGCCTCGTCCGACTTACGGGTGCGGGCCCCCGCAGACCGGGGCGTGCCACCAGACGTTGTTGCTCGGCCCGGTCCCGTAGCTCGGCGCGATGCCGTAACTGCTCCCGACGCCGTGACTCATTGCGACGCGGATCAGGCGGTAGAATCTCGACAGGTTGAAGCAGCGCGGGTCGCAGTGGTCGCCAATGTTTTTGTCGATCCAGAAATGCGTCGTGACTTCCGGCCAGCGGTTCAGTTGGAGCGCGGCCTTGAGGTAGAGCAACATCGTGTTCTGGTACTGGCTGTCGGAGTAAGGTGGCAGCGGCTTGAGCGTGCCCGTCGTGCGGCATCCCGTCCCGGCCGGCTGCACCAACTCGACATTGGTCGTTGACCTGACCCTGGCTTCGCGCGCCGCAAAAAGCGGCCCCAGTCGCCCGCACGCTCCGCTCAGGTCGGCCTCCTGCGCCGGCGAGGCGGCCACAGCCGCGACGCCCGCCGTGCCGACCTGCCGGCAGATTTCCGCGGCGGCCCACGAACCGGTCGTGTGCACCATCCCCGCAGAGGCGTTCAATTCCGCGGTGGCGCTACTCTGCTGGCTGGAAATCTCCGCCGCCGTCAATCCCTGGCCGGCGAGTGCCCGGTTGAGCGCGGCGGTCTGCTCCGAGGGGCGCGTGGCCTGCCAGACCTGTCGGTAATTCTTTTCGCGGGTTGCCTTCCGCATGACATCCTCGCCCCGCTCGTACTGCGTGCTGGCCGGACGGTGCGGGTCGAAGAGGCTGCCGCGCGTGGCGGTCGCGGCCCCCGTGCCGGGCACGAAGGCGGCCGAGCCGGTGTCGGCCAGCGGCCCGCGCCCTTGTTGTTGCTGCGTCTGAATATACGACGCGCCGACCGCGCCCGCCGTGTCGTGCAGGACGAAACGCGGGCCTTGCGGCGTAGCCAACGGCTGACCACCCGGTGCCTGAGCTCCTGTGGCTTGGGTGATTCGCGTTCGCTCCTGTGTGGTCAGGGTCTGATTGGCGTGGTTCGAGCCGCCGCCGATGGCCTGCCACGTCTGCGGGCCGACGGTCGGAAGCTCAATGCCGCGCCTGCGCAGTTGCTCAGCCTCTTCGGGGTCGGTCGGGGCAAGCTCCACCTCCACGGTGCCGTTCTGTCTCTGGACGGCCGGCCCGCCCCGCCCCAGCCGCGGAGCCGTCTCACTCCCACCTCGCAGGACGCCTTCGGCTACGTCATCGGCCTCGCGTTCAAGATGGTCGTCGGGGCTGCCCAGTTCAAGCTCACCGCGAGACGGAGACGACACGCCGGCCTGCTGGATTGTGTGCGCCAGTTCGTGCGCCAGCAGGCCCCGGCCCGCCGGGCTCTGCGGGGCATACTGGCTGCTCGCAAAAACTATGTCGTTGCCGACGGTGTAGGCGCGCGCGCCCACAGCCCGCGCCGACTCCGCCGCCCGTTCGTCCGAGTGCACGCGCACGCGGCTGAAGTCGTGCCCGAAGCGCGACTCCATAAACGTGCGCGTCGCTGCGTCGAGCGACCGGCCCGACGAATTCAAGGTTTCGTGCACGACCGCCGGCACTTCAAAGTCATGGGCTGGGCTGCCGCCGCCGAAACGCTGCACGCCGCCGGCGCGCTTCGCCCGGCACGAGTCGCACGCGCCGCCGGCGATGGTGTGCGTGCCGCAGGCGCACTTGCGCTGGAGCAGTCCGCCGGTGCGAGAGCGCGCGCGCGCCGACGGTTGTGCGTGCCCCGCTTGCGTCTGTTGTCGTGACCTGATCGCTGCTTGCATGGCTCAGAGTTTGCTCGACAAGTTGAAGAAAGCGGCGCCGACCGCCGTGCGGATTTCCGGGTCAGGGTCTTGAGCCACCGTCTTGAGTGCTCCCATTGACCGCTCACTTGCGATCTCACCCAGGGAGCCGATAGCGGCCAGCCGCTCTCGCTTATCCCCGGACGAGAGGAATCGAGTCAGGTCGTCTGTGAAGGACTGCGCGCCGACGAGCCCCATCAATTCAATCGCCGCGATTCTCGTCTCGACGTTTTCACTCCCCGCCATCCAGCGCAGGATGTCGCTGACCTCCTGCTCCCGCTCCCGTAGCGCGTCCGGCCTCAGACCTTCGTAAGAAGGTTTCTTCCCCGCCGCGAGGGCGTTGAAGACGGGCGCGAGCGCGTCCGCCGCCGCCTGATATTTCTGCGGGTCTTTGCCGAGCCGGCGGACGTGTCGCAGTAAGCTGTCCGTGTCCGCCGAAGCTTGAAACCGCTGCAACTCGCTTTGCGCCATCGCGGCGACGCCTCCCTTACTGACGAATCTTCTGCGGCGACGCGGGAAGAATCTATCCCCGGATACCGCGTCCGCGGGAAGAGACTTACCGCTCGACGAAGCTCACGGGCAGAAGAGTGCCATCACGCCCTGGCGGTAAGCCTCGCTCGCGCCGCTAACCCTCCCCGCCAGCCCGCGTGCACAGTTGCAGAGCCGCCCGTCGGCGGCCCTCGTGACCGTGAAGCAACTGCCGAACGGGTTATACCTGTCAGAGAAACTGCAACTGCCGTAGTCGCGGTCGTGACGTTGACAGCAGGCGTCGAGGGGGTTGGCCGGGGTGCAGCTCAGCCCACTCCCGCACGAAGTGCCCGCGCCGCAGTAACAGCCATATTCGGTCGGCCCTATCCTCGGCGTGCAGGAAGGGGAGCCGGGGCTGGCGGGCGTGGGCGCGGTCGGCTTGGGCTGGCGTCGTAACGCCGCGGTCGGGAGCCGGCTGACTATCGGGGGGCGTTGATTGCCGGAGACGGCCGCGGCCACCGCGTCGGCCTCGCGCTCGGCCGGGTCGTTCACTTCGCCGATGGCGAGGTGGCCCTGGGGCGTGGGACGGTTTTGCTGTTGCACGACGTGCGTTAGTTCGTGCGCGAGCAGGCGCTGCCCTTCGGCGGTCGCCGGCTGATAAAGCCCGGCCGCGAAAACCACGTCCTGCCCGACCGTGTAGGCACGCGCCCCGACGGAGCGCGCCGACTCGTCCGCCCTGGCGTCCGTGTGCACGCGCACGCGGCTGAAGTCGTGTTGAAATCTCGTCTCCATGAAGGAGCGCGTCCCGGCGTCGAGCGGCCGGCCCGGCGAGCCGAGCACTTCACCGACCGCCGGCGGCACGCCGCCGACGCCCACGTGCCCCGCGCCCGCCACCGAGCGCCGCAGCACGCCCTCCTTCTTCTTGCTGCAACCCTCGCACGCGCCGCCGGCGATGGTGTGCGTGCCGCACCCGCACTTGCGCTGCAAGAGTTCGCCGGCGCGCGTCTGCGTGACGGCGGGCGAGGGTTGAGCTTTGGTCGCCGCGTGTGCGCTCATCTCTTCACCTCGCCGCCACTCTTGACTTCGCCGCCGAAGCCGCCGAAGACGGACTCGGCGATGCGGGCGCCGAGTTGGGCCGGGTCGCCGCCGCGCGGGAGGCTCAGTTCGCCGGCGTCGAGGCGGGCGAAGGCCCCGCCCGAGAGGAGTGCGGCGTCGAGGCCGCGCTCGGTGAGCAGGCGCGACAGTTCCGCCTCGACGGCGGCGCGGACGTGCGGGGCCTCGTGGCGCGCGACGGGGAGACCTTCGAGGACGAGGCGCTCGATGTGGAGGTTGATGTTCACGCGACCTCCCTGGCCGTAGGCTCACGCCAGCGGAAGTCGGACTCTTTGGCCGGGCGGCCGAGCTTGCGGAACTCCTGCTCGGCGGCCTGGAGCAGCAGCGGCATGGTGACGGGCGAGCCCGCCTGCGCCGCCATGAAGGCCGCGCCCAGCGCGATGTTATGGATGGCCCCGCCGGGGACGCTGAGCTGCGCGAGCCGGTCGAAGTCGAGGCCGCGCGTCTCGGTCTCGCGCGGGAAGACGCGCTGCCAGATGGCCTTGCGCTCGGCGGCGTTCGGGTAAGGGAAGTCGACGATGATGTTGAGCCGCCGCATGAAGGCCGCGTCGAGCGCGCTCTTCATGTTCGTCGCCAGGATCGCCAGGCCGCGGAAGGCTTCCATCCGCATCAGCAGGTAGTTGATCTCGATGTTGGCGTAGCGGTCGTGCGCGTCCTTGACCTCGCTGCGCTTGCCGAAGAGGGCGTCGGCCTCGTCGAAGAAGAGGATGGCCGCGCCCTCCTCGGCGGCGTCGAAGACGCGGCTCAGGTTCTTCTCCGTCTCGCCGATGTACTTGCTCACCACGGCCGAGAGGTCAATGCGGTAGAGGTCGAGCCGGAGTTCGTTGGCGAGAACCTCGGCCGACATCGTCTTGCCCGTCCCGCTGTCGCCGGCGAAGAGCGCGCTGATGCCGAGGCCGCGGTTCATCTTGCGCCCGAAGCCCCACTCCTCGTAGACCCTGGCGCGCTGCCCGACGCGGTCGGCGATCTGCCGCAACAGCCCCTTCTCGGCGGGCGGCAGGACGAGGTCGTCCCACGTCGCCTTCGGCTCGATGCGCTGCGCGAGGTGTTCGAGGCGCGGGCGCGTGTGGATGAGGCAGGCGTCCCAGAGTTGTTCGCGCACGAGGGCGGGCGTCAGCTCGGCCGCGTCGGTGACGCCGAGCACCTGCCGCGCGACCTGCGCGATGCCCGGCAGGTTGAGACTGAACTGCCCGGCGAGGCGCTCCGGGCTGTCGCCGGCCGACGGCCCCAGCGCCTCGGCCCACGCGGCGCGCTGCTCGGCCTGCGTCGGCCTGGTCACGTCGAAGGGGACGACCGCGCGGCTCACCCCCGTCAGAACGTCGCGCGTGTCGAGGAAGGCCGTCACCGTGAGGCGCGAGACGAAGCGGCGGAGGGACTGCCAGGTCGGGCCGTCGGGCTGCGCCTGCTGATCCTGCTCGTGCGCGTCGAGATAAAGCGCGAGAGGCAGCAGGAGGCTCTCGCGCTGGAGCAGGCGGGCGAGCGTCTCCAACTCGGTCGCCGCCGTCGGGAGCAACTCGGCCGGCAGCCGGTAGAGTTGGAGGCCGAGGGCGGCGGCGGCGTTGAGCGCGATGAGCTGCTTACTCGGGGCGTCCGCGCCGAGCAGGTGGATGAGCGGCGGCCGGCCCGCGTGCAGCGTGAGGAGCTTGACAACGTCTTCGACCACTTCGCGCTGCGAGGGCGGCAGCTCCGGCCGCGCCTCGCCCACTTCGAGCGGCATGAAGAAGGGCGAGAGGCGCTCGTAGAGCGTGTTCTGCCCCTTGATGAATTCGACGACGCGCTCGTCGGCGGTGAGCGCGCTGGCGATGAGCGGCTGCGCGTCGGGCTGCTTGACCTCGACGAGCCGCCAGAAGCGCAGAGGGCCGCCGGCCGCGAGCGCCTCCCACGCCGGGTTGTCGAAGAGCGCGAGGGCCAGCCCGAAAGTCGGGAAGGGTTTTTGCGGGGCCGGCTGGGCGCTGGCGCACAGGCCGGGGATGCGCGTGTCCAACTCCATCGCCGCGCACAGCAGCAGCACGTCGCGCTCGAACTGCGAAAGCCCGAACCGGCTGCTCAGCAGAATCAACTGCGGCGGCGGGTCGCTCGCCTCGGCACGCCGCAGGGCCGCCTCCGCCTCCTGCAACTGCTGGTCGGTGACGGCCGGCTCCGTAGGGGCGGGCGGGAGCAGAGGCGTCAGGGAAGGGGCGTGCTCGGCGATGGCCGCCGCCACGTGCCGGCGGAAGAGGCGCCGGCGCGGGGCTGACC
>JALZHT010000651.1 GCA_030860645.1 Acidobacteriota bacterium | reverse complement strand
CCCGGCCAGAGCCGACGCGCCCGCGAACCAGAGGATGGCGATGGTGCTGAGGTCGTAGGCCGTGCCGAAGATGTCGCCGAGGTAGGAGTGCGCGAGGTAGGCCTCGCAGGGCCGTCCCGTCTTCTGCCGCTCGTGCTTCCTCGCCTCCCGCGGCGCCGACGGCTGAGGCGGCCGCGGCCCGCGAGAGCCACCCACGCCCAACCCCAAGCCCTCTCACGCCAGCGCGCTCTCCCCGACACGCGCCGACACGGCGGCGCACGCCTGCCCGGAAGCCGTGAATCGTGAATCGTAAATCGAGGCTGTCTTTCGCCGGGCTTGTGTGTCGAAGCGCAAGCCGCGCGGCACGCAACCACGATTTACGATTCACGATTCACGGCTTTCCACTTATCCGCCGACGTGGACTGACGGGCGGCGGTCGGGGTCTTCTTCCACCTGCCGGAGAATCTCGCGCGTGACGGGGGCGGTGTCGCCTTCGCCGAAGGCGATGTAGCGGAGCAGGTACATCAGCGGGTTGCCCTCGCTCCACCCGAAGTAGATGTGGGGGAGTTTGCCGGTCGTGTCGCGCAGGTGGAGGAGGAAGGCCGCCAGCGCGTTGGGCACGGCCGGGCTTTCGGAGCGCAGCACGTGATAACCCTCGACATCAACGCCGCGCACCTTCAGCTCGCCCGCGAACTCCGAGGCGTCGCCCGGCGTCACCTCGAAGAAGAGCACGGGGTCGCGGCTCGGGATGTGGTTGTCCTGCCGCTTCTCGCGCTCCTTGAACTGGTACTCGCCCACGTCGCCGCGGTCGCGGCGGTTGGCGACGATGCGGATCTCGCAGCCGCGCCTGATGAGGTCTTCGATGAACTCCTTCGCCGTGGCGTCGAGTTCCACCCGCTCGACCCGCAGCTCGGTCGTGCGGTAGGCGCGCGAGATGAGCGACGTGACGATGATCGCGCCGATGAAGAACGACGCGATCTTGATGCCCGAGGGCTGCTCGATGACGTTGATGAACGTGGTGTAGGCGAAGACCAGCGAGATGAGGAGGAACGCCCACCGCGTCCACCCGCCCGCGCGCCACACCGCCAGCGTCACCGCCACCGCCGCCGACCCCATCAGCACCAGCACGCCCGTCGCGTAGGCCCCGGCCTGCGCGTCCACGTCGGCCTTGAACAGGATCGTGACGACGAACGCGATCAGGGTGTAGACGATGACGAGCGGGCGCGTGGCCTTCGCCCAGTTCGGGGCCATCCCGTAGCGCGGCAGGTAGCGCGGCACGATGTTGAGCAGCCCGGCCAGAGCCGACGCGCCCGCGAACCAGAGGATGGCGATGGTGCTGAGGTCGTAGGCCGTGCCGAAGATGTCGCCGAGGTAGGAGTGCGCGAGGTAGGCCAGCGCGCGGCCGTTGGCCTTGCCCGGCTGCTGCGTCTCCGTCACCTCGCGGAACTCCTCGGGCGGGATGAGCAGCGTCGTCACGAGGCTGCTCAGGATGAGCATCACGCTCATGATCGCGGCCGCGCCCGTCAGCAGCTTGCGCGTGTTGCGGATGCGCCCCCGCGGGTTCTCGTGCGTGTCGCCCGGGTCGCCCTTGACGAGCGGCATCACGACGACGCCGGTCTCGAAGCCGGAGAGGCCGAGCGCGAGTTTCGGGAAGAGGAAGAGGGCGACGCCCGCGACGAGGAACACGTTGCCGTTCACCTGCGGGTGGGCGAGGAGCGCGCGCTGCCAGTTGGCGAAGACCTGCGGCGTCTGGAAGATGTGGTAGAAGCCGACGCCGATGGTGATGAGGTTCATCAGCAGGTAGACGGCCACGATGCCGACCGCCAGCCCGATGGCCTCCTTGAACCCCTTGAGGAAGACGCCGCCGAGCAGCGCGATGAGCAGGAGCGTCAGGACGATGGGGTGTTTGAGCCCGGGGGCGTAGTGGTGGACGTAAGGGTTCTCGATGACGTGGGCGGTGGCGTCGGCCGCCGAGAGCGTGATCGTGATGATGAAGCCGGTCGCCGCGAAGCCGAGCAGGACGAGGACGAAGAGTTTCCCCTTCCAGCGCGACAGCAGGTGTTCGAGCATCGAGATCGACCCGTCGCCGTGCGGGCTGGCCGCGGCCACGCGCTTGTACATCGGCAGCGCGCCGAAGAGCGTGAGCAGGACGAGGACGAGGGTGGCGATGGGCGAGAGGGCGCCGGCGGCGAGGGCGGCGATGCCGGGCTGGTAGCCGAGCGTCGAGAAGTAGTCAACGCCCGTCAGGCACATCACCTTCCACCACGGGTGCGGGTGGTGCTGGCCCTCGCGCTCGTGCGGCCCTTCGATCTCCTTGAGTTGGCCCTTGAGGAGCCAGCGTTTGAGCCGCCCGACCCGCTCCTTCTCGCCCGTCCGCGTGACTACCGATTCGGCCATCTGCTTCTCCTGCCGGGGCCGCCGAGTCGCCGCCTCCGGCCACACGCGCGGCGTCACAGGCCCGGCTCGCGCCCGCCCCTGTGTACCCACTCCGTACGGCCCGAAATTAACGCTGGACGCGATTTGTATCAAACCGGCTCGCGCCTGACAACATGAAAAGTGAGGCTCACAAGCGGCGGGCCAGAAACAGTCTTCAATCTTCAGTTTTCCGTCTTCAGTTTTTGATTGACGGCGTGCGCCGACCGGCTCGATTGAAAGAAGGCTCTGGCCGCGAGGGCCGAAGGACTCAAGACTGAAAACTTGCTCTCTTCTGTTTTCCCCGGCGGTGTGTTAAAGTCTGGAATGTTCATGCCTTTGGCAGTGTTTGAAGAGTGCTCGAAGAACTTGATGCCTCGGCACTTTTAGCCCCGACCTCAAACACTGATAAGAAGAAGTAAAGAGCGTCCCACCGCCTCTACTTGAACACACACTAGGCCGCATGAATTCTCGTTCGCAGAAAGGCGACGCGCCGCCCGGAGTCCGTCCGGCCGACCCGCACGCCGGCCCGTCCGTCGTCAACCTCAGCGACGCGCGGCGCACCGTCTCGGGC
>JALZHT010000650.1 GCA_030860645.1 Acidobacteriota bacterium | reverse complement strand
GGTTTTGAGCGCCGAGGCCGGGCGCGAGCTGCGGCGCGTGGCCGAGACCTGCGCCGCCGTCCTGCACCGCGAGGCGCGCTCGGCCGAAGTCTTCGCGCAACTGCTGGAGCGCGCCCTGCGCTCGCGCGACTACGCGAGGGTGGACGCGCTGGCCGACGCCATGACCGGCCGCCTCGCGCCGAGCGAGCTGTGCGAGCTGGCGCGCAACCCGAACCCGGCCGTCCGCGCCCTCGCCCAGGAGGCGCTGCTGCAACTGCCGACCGGCGCGCTCGTCTCCCTGCTCGGCGACCCCATCGACGCCGAGACCGCCCGCTGCGCCCTCGAATCGCAGGCCGACGAGTACGAGTCCGAAGAGGCGCGCCTCATCGTCAACGTGCTCGATCAGGCCGACGACGCCGAAGACGACCTCTAAAAGCGGAGGCTAGTGAAAAAGCAGGGGCCGGTGAAGGCTTATCCTTCACCGGCCCCATCTCTTTTACAAGCCCCGGCCCCTAGCCTCTAGCCCCTGCTTCCGCGTCAGCTCCGCCGATCTCGCGGAGGCGGGCGATGACTTTTTCGATGAGCCAGTTGGGCGTCGAGGCCCCGGCCGTGAGGCCGACGCGGGCGGCCCCGCGCACGTCCGCGGGGTCAATCTCGTCGGGCGTCTCGATGAGGAAACTCTTCGGGCACTGCTCCTCGCAGACGGCGAGGAGCTTGAGGCTGTTCGAGGAGTGCTTGCCGCCGATGACGTAGAAGGCGTCGACGTGGCCGGCCAGCGCCCGCGCGGCGTCCTGCCGGTCGCGGGTGGCCGAGCAGATGGTGTTGACGATCTGCGGCTCGGCGTCCGCGCGCTCGCGCACGGCCTCGGCGGCTTCGAGGAACGTCTTGAGCTTGAGCGTCGTCTGCGAGACGACGAGCGGCGCGTGCAGGCGCGGAAGGCTTGCGACCTCGCTGGCGTCGCGCACGACGTGGGCGCGGTCGGGGGCGTAGCCTTTAACGCCGATCATCTCGGGGTGGTCGGGGTTGCCGACGACGACCACGTCGCGCCCCTGCGCGGCGGCGCGCTCGGCCAGCTTCTGCACCTTCGTGACGAAGGGGCACGTCGCGTCGACGACCTTCGTCGCCCGCGCTTCGAGTTCGCGCTGCACCTGGGGCGTGACGCCGTGGGCGCGGATGACGGCCGTCTCGCCCTCGCTCACCTGCGCAGGCTCGTCAATCGTGCGGACGCCGTCGGCTTCGAGCCGCTCGATCTCCTGCGTGTTGTGGATGAGAGGCCCCAGGGTGCGCACCGTCGCGC
Organism: Acidobacteriota bacterium; assembly: GCA_030860645.1. Lineage (GTDB taxonomy): Bacteria > Acidobacteriota > Blastocatellia > Pyrinomonadales > Pyrinomonadaceae > QHXN01. The sequence continues at coordinate 1,690 of JALZHT010000650.1, read as the reverse complement.
CCTCGGCCAGGGCCTCCTCCACCATCTCGACGGCGCGCTCGACGCCGAAACAGAACCCGTACTCGTCGGCTAAAAGAACCTGCATAATTTTTGATTTTTGATCTTTGATTTTTGATTTGCGATTTAATGCGCGGCCGTCAGTCGAAACTAAAAACTGACGGCCCCGGTCGCAAATCAAAAATCGCAAATCGAAATTTCACGTCGGGTTGAGCGGCTCCGGCCCCGCGGCCGGGGGCGAACTTTCGCGCCGCCAACGCTCGCGGAGGCGGTCGGCCGCCGCGAGGCTCTCGTCCACCCAGGTGATCTTCTTGTCGGCGAACCAGCGGACGCCGCCCCAGAAGTTCTTCTCCAACTCGCCCAACTGCCGCGCCACGTCGCGCGGCAGGACGGCGAAAGACGCGTCGCAGACGAAGCGGAGCGCGTCGCAGACGGGGTTGCCCGTGTCGTAGCGCGGGTCGTGTGTGTCAGCCATTGCTTTACGAACCTCCTCACACAAGCCATACGGCCGCGGGCCGCCGCGCGTTCCGTGCCCGCCCATCTTAACACACGGCCCCGCGCACGCCCGAAACGCAGTTGCGAGTTAAGGGATTTTTGATTTGCGATTTTTGATTTGCGATTGGGAGAAGAAAGCGGCCGCCTCGTCTTTCAATCGCCAATCAAAAATCCAAAATCAAAAATCCCTTTAACCCGCAATCCGAAACTTCAGTCCTCCCGGATGGCGGCTTTGACGGTCGGCCACATCTCGAAGGCCCAGAACTCGTAGCCCTCGTCGGAGGGGTGGAAGCCGTCCGGGGAGAAGAACTCGGGGTGGGTGGGGATGACGGCGTGGCTCTTGGAGTAAGCGTCAACGAGGGGGAGGCCGTGGCGCGCGGCGATCTCCGCGATGCGCCTGTTGAAGAGGTTGATGCGGCGGCGCGCCTCTTCGCGCAGGAAGGCCGGGACGGCGGGCGCGTGCGAGATGTCGGGCAGGTTGGAGACGACGACGGGCGCGTCCGTCTGCTCCCGGATGCGCGCGACGATCTCGTCGTAGTTGCGCGCGAACTGCTCAGCACCGACCTGCCGGCTCACGTCGTTGATGCCGATGCCGAGCGTGACGAGCGTCGGGCGGGCCGCGCCGACCCGGCCCGCCTGAGCGCGCAGCACGTCGGCCGTGGTCGCGCCGCTCACGCACAGGTTGACGAGGCGCGAGCCGGGGCGCACCCGCTCGATGCGCTCGAAGAGGCGGGCCGGGTAGCCGCCCCCCTTGCGCGCCCCGACGCCCACGCCCGTCGAGTCGCCGAGCGCCACGTAGACGACCGCCGGCTTGCCCTTCCCTTCACCCATGATCGTGTCGCCCCCCGGGTCGTCTCCGCGCGCCCCGCAGGCGGCGCACAGCATTAAGATCGCCGGGACGAATTTCAGTCGAATCACACGGCGGCCTCCGAGCGCACCGGCTCGCGGAGCACCGAGGCGGCGGCCTCGGCGGCGACGCGCGCGGCCTCCGGGTGCGTGTCGCGCAGGTTCGAGACTTGCAAAAGGCCCTCGCCCGTGCGCGAGAGCATGCGGAAGAGGTCGCCTTCCTCGGCGCGGGTCTGGCGGACGAGCGCGGCCCAGTCCGTCCCGGCGGCCCAGCGCGCGGCCGTGGCGGCGGCCGAGAAGTTGATTTCGGGCGCGGGGTCGATGTCCTGCCGCCACTCGACGCTCGCCACGT
>JALZHT010000068.1 GCA_030860645.1 Acidobacteriota bacterium | reverse complement strand
GGATTTCGGCCTCGCGCGCGTCCGGCGCGGCGGAGCCCGACGACAACTGTTCCAGAATCTTAACGTACACGTCCTCACACCGGCGCACCGCGCGCGCCGGGTCTCCCCGCGTCTGCCGGATGTGTTCTTGCAAGCGCCGCCCCACGTCGCGGCGGTACTGCCGGTCGTTGATCAGACGCGTGACGACGAGCTTCATTTGCGCGAAGTCGCCGCGCCCGACGACCGTCTCGGTGTAGATGAACTCTTCGGCGGGCGACCAGTCGGTCTGGTCGTACTGCCTCATGTAGTTGTTTTTGAACGAGACGACCGGGACGCCGAGGGCCATCGCGTCACTCAACACCACGCCGCCGCCCGAGGGGAAGGTGTCGAGCAAAATGTCGGCCAGGCAGAGGGCCTTCAGGTATTCGTCGCCGCGCCAGCCGAGAAACCGGATCCGAGACCGCACCTCCGGCGAGAGCATCGAGGACAGGAACGGAATCTGCGACTCCTCCGCACCCAGCGCGAGGTAATACATCCGGGGGTGCTCCTGAAGCAGCTCGACGACGGCTTTCCAGACCTCCGGCTCCTGAAATTTTACGTAGCGGCCCGCCGTCGCGACGACGTGCGCGTCGTCGGGGATGCCGACTGCGCGCCTTTCGTACGGCGTGACCCTGGCCCGGTCGGGTAAGTCCAGCTCCATGTCGCTCAGCGTGCAGCTCACGGGGCAATCTATCAGCGGGTGCTTAGACCAGGCGACTCCCCAGTCCAGGGTCAGGGGCGCGAACTGCTCCGGCGGCCCCTGGACGAAGCCGATGACGAAGGGCGCGGGGCGCAAGGACGTGATGTAATAGTGTTGGAATTGGGTCAGCGCGGCGCTCGCCACCAGCACGTCGGGGCGGGCGTCGTGAATCATCCGGGCGGCGGCCCGCAGCCGCTCCCCGGTCGCGTCCTCGTCCGGCGCCGTCCGCAGCTCGCAGCCGCAGCTCTCGAAGAGGCGGACGTGCTCACGCCCCGCCTCGGAGGCGAGGACGGCGCGCCCCGACTCGGGGACGAAAAACGTCGGCTCGAACCGCGCGCGGTCGTGGTGTCGGGCGAAGAGGAGGTTAATCTTGACCAGCACGGAGCCGACCTCGTTGATGCCCTTCACCAGGTAGGCGACGCGTATTTTCCCGCCCTTCAGAAGATCGGCCCGCGGCCGCGGCGCGAGCCGGTGGGGCCGTGCGAGCCGGTCAACGCAGTCCAGGATGTCGAAGTCGTACTCGAACTGGTCGAGATTCTTGAACTGCATGTAGGCGTACTGCCACAGGTCGAAGTACCTGATGGCCTCCGACACGTCGCCCCGCGCGGCCATCGCCACCCCGACGCGCTTATACGCCTCCCGGATCGCGGGGATGTCGTCGAGGGCCGCGTGGATTTCCGTGTAGAGGGGCAGCAGGTCGGGCGAGAACCTGCCGAGCAGCCACGCGCGCCGGATGAAGACTTTGGCGTGCCGGAGGTGTTCTTCGCGCCCGGACTGCAAGTAAGCCCCGGCCAGGAGCCGGTTGACCTCGGCCCGCTGCCCCCGCCGCTCCAGGCACAGGTAGGGCAAGAGTTCTGATGAAGGGACACTTTCTCCGCCGGCGATCCGCGATAAAATCGCGTCAAGGCTCATTACTCGGCTCCCCTCACGCTACAGGGCGGGCGACGCGGAGGTCGAGAGCTGACCCGGCGAGCCGGCGGCGCGCCGTCGCAGCCCCTCGCGCACCCGCCCGCCGTGGGCCAGCGCGAAGGTGATGATCCGGCAGACCGCCCCGACCTCCGCCGGCCCGACAGCCGTCCCCGTCGGCAGCGCGAGGACGCGCCGCGTGAGTTTTTCGGTCTCCGGCAGCAGCAGGCCGGCGTGAGGGAAGTAGGAGCGGTACGGCTCCACGCGGTGGCAGCCCGGGTAGAAGTAGCGGCGCGCCAGGACGTTCTCCGCCCACAGCACCTGCTGCAACTCGTCGCGGCTGAGGCCGGCGCCGGCCTCGTCAACCTCCAGGATGACGTACTGGTAGTTGCACCTCTCGGCCTCGTCGTAGGCCAGACAGCGGATGCCCGGCAGGCCCTCCAGCTCGCGCCGGTACTGCTCGTAGTTGCGGCGGTTGACGGCGATGAAATCGTCCATGCTCTCCATGTTGGTCAGCCCCATCGCCGCCGACATCTCGTTCATCTTCCCGTTCGTCCCGATGTACTCGACGTGGTCGTAGTAGGTGAAGCCGAAGTTCTTCATCAGGCGCATCTTCCGGGCCAGCTCGGCGTCGTTGGTGACGACGGCGCCGCCCTCCAGCGAGTTGATGAACTTGGTGGCGTGGAAGCTGAAGACCTCGGCGTCGCCGAAGCCGCCGATCATCCGCCCGCGGTAGGAGCAGCCGAAGGCGTGGGCGGAGTCGAAGAGGAGCCTCAGCCCGCGCCGCGCCGCGATCTCGGAGAGGGCGTCCACGTCGCAGGTGTGGCCCCACAGGTGGACGCCGATGATGCCCGTCGTCCGCGGGGTGATCATCCGCTCGACCCTCCCGGGGTCGAGGGTGTGCGTCCGCGGGTCAACGTCGCAGAAGACCGGGGTGATCTCTTGCCACTGGAGGGCGTGGGCCGTCGCGATGAAGGTGAACGAGGGGACGATGACCTCGCCCCGCATCCCCAGGGCGCGGGTGGCGATCTCGAGCGCCACGGTCGCGTTGCACATCGCGACGCAGTGCTCGACGCCGGCCAGGTCGGCGATGCGCTGCTCGAACTCCTGCACGTAGCGCCCGCCGTTGGTCAGCCACCGGCGATCCAGGATGTCGCCGACCCGCGCCTCGAACTTCTTCCGGTCGCCGATGTTCGGGCGCCCGACGTGCAGGGCCTCCGTAAACGCCGGGCTGCCCCCGAAAACGGCCAGCTCGCTCAGGACGGATTTATCTCGCATCTAGGGTTTTCTCCTGCACACCAGCAGGAACAGATTGATCTGGACGCCGTAGTAGTCGTCACGGCAGAGGCCGACCGAGAAGGAGTCGAAGTGGGGCGAGAACGCCTCGACCAACTCCGCCTCCGACCGGAACCGCCTGAAGACGTAGCCGTTCCTCAGCGCCCACGGGTCGTTGCGGATCTCCACGTGGCCGTCGCCCAACTCGGCGCAGCCGTCGAAGATGGCGCTGCCCGCCTCGGGCAACGTCGCCAGCAGAATCCCGCCGGGCTTCATCACGCGCCGGTACTCGGCGAGGTTGTCGCGGAAGGTCGTGCCTTTGTCCACGTAGTAGCACGACGAGGACGCGAGCACGTAATCGAAGAAGTCGTCGCCGAACGAGATGGCCGAGTTCGTCCCGAGCTTCAGCGTCGCGGTCATGCCGAGGGCCCGCGCCCGCTCCAGCCCGAGCGTGATGATTTCCTCCGTGATCTCGACGCCGTAGACCTCGAAGCCGGCGTTGCGCAGCAGCGGCCAGTTGCGCCCGTCGCCGAAGCCCACGTCGAGGATTTTCGCGCCCCGGTACTTGCTCTTGTCGAGACTGAGCCGCGGGTAGCTGCCGAGCAGCGACCGGATGACCCACTCGGACGGGTAGACGTGCGCCGGGTTGTGGCTGACGTGGAAGGCCGTGTAGGACTCTTTAACGTCTCGCACCATCACCCCTCGCCCTCCCAGGAGGCGGTCGCGTAGCCGAACCCGGCGGCCCCGAACCCGTTGCCGTTGTAAAACATCAGGTGCCTGCCGGCGGCCTCCGCCGTGCAGGGGTAGGTGATCATCTTCGAGTCCCACCCGCCCGCCGACACGTCGATGCCGGCCAGGCGGTCTTCGCGCTCCCAGTCGAGCAGATTCTCCGAGCGCGCGTAGCCGATGCGGTAGGCGTCCGCGCCGTCGCGGAAGTCGTCGCTGCCGCGGTAGCAGAACCACATGTGGTGGACGCCGCCCCTCGTGATGACGGCCGGGCGCGCGACGGCCTCCCGCTCGTGGCGCGGGCGGACGCAGACGCGATCCGTCTTCCTCCACTCGACCCCGTCCTCGGAGAGCGCGTGCTTGATGTGGTAGACGGGCTCGTAAGCCTCGCCCACGCGCAGCCAGTCGAAGACCTCCGTGTAGAACATGTGCAGGAGCCCCCCGTCCTCGACGATCCACAGCGAGCCGACCGAGTACGGCTCGCGGGCCGAGCGGTCGAGCACCGGCCCCTCGAACATCTTTCTGAACGTCGCCCCGTCGTCCTCGCTGACGGCCAACCCGACCGCATTGTGGTACGGGACGGAAGTCCCGTGATACCAGCCGAGGTAGTAGAGGTAGACCCTCCCGTCCGCCGCCCGCCGCACGTGGTTGGGCATCAGGCCGTGGTTGTCGAACATCCCCTCCCTGCCGAGTTCGAGGACGGGCTTGTCGTGGACATACAGGATGCGCTGCGGGTCGTTGAGGTCGAGGTCAACGTAAGTCGTGAGCCCGAGGTCGCGGCGCGGCCTCGTGGCGAAATAGACGCGCAGGCGGTCTTCCAGCACGAGCACCGTCGGCACCTGCGCGTGCGAGTTCATCCAGCCGAACTCGCCGCGCGGCTCAAAGACTTTACCTTGTTTGATCCACTTCATAGGCTCTCTGCGTCGCCCGCCAGGCTGAGGGGGACGTTGAAGGAGTAGAAGGGGTAGCGGCTCACCTCCGCGAAACCCAGCCCCTCGGCCAGCCTCACCGAGCCGGCGTTGTAGTCGAAACAGTCCCACGTCGGGGCGAGGCCCCGGCGCAGGCACTCCCTGATGAACTGCCGCGTCACGACGCCCGCCAGGCCGCGCCCCCTAGACTCCGGCCGCGTGACGACATCAACCTCCGCCAGCCCGTCGGCCACCGCCGCCGCGTAGCACAGGCTCACCACCTCGCCGCCCCGCGTCAGGCAGACGCCCAGGCCGTTCTCGGCGAAGTCCTCGGCCGATGACCAGAACCTTGAGCCGAGGGCGACGCCGAGCGGCTCCGTCTTCGGGATCAGGTCTCGCGAGAGGGCTTGCAGCTCGAACCCTTCGGGGCACTCGACCGGCTCGGCGAGCCAGCCGGCGCGCTCCTCGCGGAACTCGTAGCGGATTCTTCCGCGCCGCCGGACGACCTCGGCCCCGGCGGCGTCGAGCCTCGCCTGCCAGCGCGCCGGCGGCGAGTACCAGAGCAGGTAAGCGGGCCTGAGCGCGCCGCCGGCCGCGAGGAGGCGCGCGAGCCCGGCGTCGAACTGTTCGTCGCCGCCGCCGACGAGGAGCGCGAAGCCGAAGCCCGTGACGGCGAACGCCGCGCCGGGGCCTTCGCGCCGGTCGGCGAACACCTGCCCGCGCTGCCTCCCCTGCAAGACGGCCGAGACGAGCGGGAAGCACGCGCCCGCCGCCCGGTACAGCGGCAGCACGCGCGAGAACTCTTCGGGCTTCAGCTCGGTGGTCATCGGTCAGCCCTCGGGCGGCGCGGCCTCACTTCATCTTCGTCAGCCGCAGGAAGGCGGGCGAGTCGAGCCGGAACTTCGGGGTGTCCGGCGTGACGTAGACGCTCTTCGGCGCGGCGTCCTTCGTGACGAGCGAGCCGGCGCCGACGAAGCTCTCCGCGCCGACCGTGACCTCGTGGCCGATGGTCGCGCCGACGCCGACGAAGCAGTAAGGCTCGACGACCGTGCTCCCGGAAATCACCACGTTGCCGGCGATGTAGCAGTGGTCGCCGACGCTCGCGTGGTGGCCGACGTGGTTGCCGCTCCACAGGAAGACGTCGTTGCCGACGCGCGAGCAGGGCTGGATGGTGACGAACTCCAGGACGAAGCAGTTGTCGCCCACCTCGACGCGGCCGAAGTTCGAGGCGCGCGAGCTGACGTAGCTGACCAGCTCGTAGCCCCGCGCCTTCGCCTCCCCGTACTTCCGCGCCCGGAACTTGTTCAGCTCCTGGTAGCCGACGGCGACGAACATCTTGAAGTCGCCGGGCGGGTGGCTCTCGGTCACGCCCTCGAACGCGACGACGGGCAGGCCGAGCTTCTCCTGCGCGCCCAGGTGCGCGGCGTCCACCGTGAAGGCGACGACCTCGTGCGGGCTGTCGTGCGTCAGGTAGAAGTACGCCTCGTCGGCGATCTTCCCGGCCCCGAAGATGACTACCTTACTCATGCTCTGACATCTTTCCTTCAACGCTCCGGCCGGAGGTACTTCTCCGCCAGGCTCCGGCGGTCAACCTTGCCGTTCGCGTTTTTCGGCAGCGACTCCTCGCGGTGGAAGACCGAGGGGATCATGTAGGCGGGGATGATCCGCCCGAGGTCGCGCCGCAGGCGCTCGGCGTCGAGTTCGCCGCGCGCGGCGACGACCGCGACGATGCGGCTCAGCCCGTTGACGCTCGCGTGCAGCGCGGCGGCCTCCGAGACGTAGTCGAGGCAGTGGAGCGCGGCCTCGATCTCTTCGAGTTCGACGCGGTAGCCCATGTGCTTGATCTGGTTGTCGCGCCGCCCCTGGATGTAGAGCTTACCGTCGGCGGGGTCGAGGCGGGCCAGGTCGCCCGTCCTGTACATGACCTCGCGGAAGCGGTCGTGGCAGGGGTTCTGCACGAAGCCGGCCGCCGTCCGCACGGGGTCGTTGTAGTAGCCCTTGCCGACGTTCGGGCCGAGCAGGCACAGCTCGCCCGTCTCGCCCGCCGCGACGGCGCGCCCGTCCTCCCCGACGATCAGGTAAGAGAAGTTGTCCGCGATGTGTCCGAGCGGCGGCAAGCCCTGCAAGTCCTCGAAGTCCTCGTCCGTCACCCGGTAGCTCGAACAGATGCAGGTGCACTCCGTCGGCCCGTAGACGTTGAAGAACTCGGCCGAGCCCCGGTAGGCGTCGTAGAGCCGCTTCAGCTTGGCCTTCGGGTAGCCCTCGCCGCCGAAGACGAAGCGGCGGATCGAGCCGAGGTTCTTGCCGTCCGTCGCCCTCATGGTCTGGAGGAAGATGAGGAGCGACGGGACGGAGAACCAGAGCGTGCAGCCGGCGGCGGCGACCTTCTCGACGAGAGCCTTCGGGTCGCCGACCTCGGCCTTCGAGAAGGGCACGAGGCGCGCGCCCGTAAACAGCGCCGAGTAGAAGTCGAAGACCGAGTTGTCGAAGTAGAGCGGGTTGACGTTCGTCAGCCGGTCGGCGTCCGTGATGCCGTAGGTCTCGGCCGCCCACCCGACGAGGTTGAGGACGTTGGCGTGCGTCATCACGGCCCCTTTGGGCACGCCCGTCGAGCCTGACGTGAACATGACGTAGGCCGGGTTCTCGCCCGTGACGCCGCGCGTCTGCGGCAGGTCGGAGTCGTCGAAGCGGGCGGCCTCGGCCTCGAACTCGACCGACCCCTTCTCGCGGGCGGCGACGCCCGAGGCCGCGACGGCCTCCCCCGACCTGTCAAGGAAGTCCCTTTCGGCCAGGAGCAGCCGGGGCGCGCAGGTGTCGAGAATCTTGCGCAGGCGCTCGGCGGGGCTGTCGGGGTCGAGGACGCAGTAGGCCGCGCCGATTTTCAGGCACGCGAGCATGGAGGCGAAGGTGTGCGGCGACTTCTCGCCCGCGAGGCAGACCACGTCGCCGCGCTCGACGCCCCGTTCGAGCAGCAGGCGTGCGACGCGGTTCGCCAGCGCGTTCAGCCCGCCGTAGCTGACCGCCTCGCGCTCGCCGAACCAGAGGGCCGTCGCGCGCGCGCGCCGCCGCGCCACGGCCTGAAAGCGTATCCCGAGGTTGTATTCGTACATGCTGCTTCAGCGCCTCGCGGCCCCGCGCGCCCGGCTACAGGATTAGCCCGCCGTCCAGCTCGAACACCTTGCCGTTGAAGAAGTCGTTCTCGATGACGTGGACGACGCCGTCGGCGATCTCTTCGGGCGTGCCGAGCCTTCGGAGCGGCACGCGCTTGACCGTCTCGCGCAGCACGGCCTCGCTGATGGCCGCCCGGGTGGACTCGGTCTCGGTGAAGCCGGGGGCGACGGCCGCGACCCGAATGCCCATCGGGCTTAGCTCCTTCGCCCAGGTGGCCGTCAGCGCGTTGACGCCGGCCTTCGCCGCCGAGTAGGCCGACTGGCCGGCGTTGCCCGCGGCCGAGACCGAGCTGATGTTGACGACGACCCCCCGCGTCCGCGTGGCGACCATCTTCTCGACGACGCAGGCGGTCATGTAGAAGACGGAGCTGAGGTCGGCGGCCAGCACCCGGTTCCACTCCGCCGCGTCGTGCCGCTCGATGCCGGACGGGGTGAGCCGGACGAGGGGCGCGCTGTAGAGGACGCCGGCGTTGTTCACCAGCACGTCGGCCGCGCCGCGCTCCTCGTGGAAGCGGGCGGTCGCCGCCACGACCTGCGCGTAGTCCGACACGTCGCACGCGACGCAGCCGGCGACGCCCCCGCCGCGCCCCAGCTCTTCGAGGCCCGCCGCGTCGAGGTCGAAGACCGTCACCTCCGCCCCCCGGGAGACGAGCCGCTCGACGGTGCGCCGCCCCAGGCCGCGCACGCCGCCCGTCACGATCACCTTCTTGCCGCGCAGTTCCACGCTAAACCGCGACGCTCCTCTCCGCCAGGACGCGCTTGATCTCGCCGACGCTCTGCATCGCCACGATCTCGTCGAAAGTGAGCTGCACGTCGAAGGCCGTCTCCAGCGCGACGACCAGCTCCATGTGCTTGAGGGAGTCCCAGGCGTCCACGTCCCTCATCGCCAGGCCGTCCGTGATCTCCGCCGCGGGCATTTGCAGCACCTCGGCGAGCACCCCTTCCACCTTTCCGTCCACTCCAGTCAAGTCCCCCTTCCGAACTCAGTTTGAACCGGCGCGCCGCGCCCCCTAGCGGAACTCGCCGAGGCGGTACGCGGGGAAGTACGAGGTCGCGGGGACGCCCTTCGCCCTGACGATCTCCTCGTACCTGCCCCGGTCGAAAATTCTGCCGCAGAAATAGGCCGTGCGGGTGCCGCTCGCCCAGCCCTCCTTGAACCGTTCGAGCCCCGCCGCGCCGCCCGCCGAGGCCCCCGCCGCGCCGCCCAGGTTGAGCCAGCGCAGGCCCCGCCGGGCGAAGTGCTCTATCGCGTGGTGGAAGAGCGCGAACGAGGCGCGCAGCTCGTAGCCGCGCTCGCTGTAGGCGCCGAGGTGGTAGTAGGCCACGTCGCCCTGAACGTACCACAGCAGCATCCCCACCGTCGCGCCGTCGCGCTCCGCCCGGAAGGCCGCGACGCCGGGCACCCTCAACTGCCCCGCGAAGGACTCCTTCGAGAAGGCCGCCGCCCCGCTGATGCCGTGCCGGGCGACGAGCACCTTGTAGAGCGCGTCCCATTCGTCGAGGAAGTCGGCGGCGGGCGCGCACTCCTCGACGCGCACCTCCCGCGCCGCCCGGCGCGCGTTGCGGCGGTGGTGCGCGTGGACGAACTCCGCCGGCTCGCGGCTCAGGTCTACGACGAAGTGCTGCTTGAAGGGGACGGCCACTTCACGGAAGCACTCCTTCAGGTACTCGGCGTCGTAGTCGCCGAACGGGTCTGTGACCAGCGCGAGGCTGACTAGCTGCCCGCCCAGGTCGTCGAGGTCGGCGCGCAGCCGCGCCCAGTCCGGGCAGGAGAACAGGGGGTAGCACCCCACGGCGTCGCGGTCGGGGAAGCCTTCGATCCCCCGCTCCAGCACCCACCCGCCGCTCCGCGGGAGCAGGCGCGGCGCGCCGAACTCCGCCAGCGACGCGGCGTAGGCCGGGTGCATGTAGCCCGTCGCCGTCACCCGCCCCCGGGAGGTCTCCGCCCGTTCCCGCTCGGGCCGGGCAGGCCAGGCTCGACCAGCTCCGTCTCCCAATCCAGTTTCGGGCGCACCGCGCCCAGCCATTCGCCGTACCATTTGCCGCGCCCCACGGGCGTGTCCGCGGCCTCGAAGACGAGGACATCGTCCATCTCGTAGATGACCTTGCTCTCATCCTCGACGACCATCAACACCACGCGGTGCGTGCCGTCGCTGAGCAGGTCGCCGGGGATGCGGAAGGCGCTGCGGAAGAGACCCGCGGGGAAGGGCTTGCCGTGCCACTCAGGCTCGTAGCCGGAGCCGGTGTTGAAGATGGTGTAGCCGTCGTCGGTGCGGACGTGGAGTTCGAAGCGCCCGGCGGTCGGCTCCGCCACCCGCGAGAGCACCTTGAGCAGCGTCGACTTCCCCGCCCCGTTGCGGCCGATGATGCCGAACACCTCGCCGGGGCTGACCTCGAAGCCGACCCCG
>JALZHT010000067.1 GCA_030860645.1 Acidobacteriota bacterium | reverse complement strand
CCCCCCCCCCGGCCTCGAATGGCAGGTGCGGCGCTGCCTGCGCCTGCTCGACCCGTCGCACCTAGAGGGGCTGGCCGCCATCTACCTCCAGGACGAACTCCCGGACACCCCGGTGCGGGAGGATCAAGCGGAGTGGCTCAACCGCGTCTGCGTTGAAGGCTTAAACGCTCACGTCAGCGGTTGGTACGCAGCGGCCGGGGCCGACAACCCGGCCGGCATCATGCTTTATGCCCGCTCGATCTACCGGGGCATCCCCTTCATCCTTCATTGGAGTACGGCGCCGACTCTCTGCCTCCTCCGCACATTGGCCCACGAGGTGGCGCACCACCTGGTCAGCACGAGGGGCTACGTGTTTCATGCCGGTGAAGATGTAACAGACGGAGAGGCGCTCGCGGAGCGCTACGCCGCGTCCGTCGAGCAGAGGGTGGTCAGGCAATGGCGGTATCGGCTGGGGCGGTTCTGGCTGAAGGAGATTGCGGGCTGGTACTACGCCTTCGGCAACGTGGAGTGGCGAGAGAAGAACTACCAGGCGGCCGTCAGGTATTTCTTGAACGCGTGGCATCTGGACCCGGAGCACGAGCTAGCCGGCTACTGGTACTGGCGGGCTAAAGAGATGCTCGGCACCGGACCGAAATGATCTGCCGATAGAGACTGAGAGTCACAGAGTGCAGATGACCGCCGATGGCCGAGACGGTCGCCGTACTCGATGGACAGTAGCGACGCCTCGACCGTCGCCGATGCCGCCCCGTGAGGAGGGAACGTAGATGCATCCGAGGCAGGGAAACGCCCCCGCCTTGGCCGCGGTACATAAACCTCGGCCGCCAGTGGTTGAATACGCATCACAGAAGTGGCTGGCCTTATGCCATCGGGAGATTAATGCCGCTTCACTCAGACGACGGAATCCTGTTTGACGGATTCCTGGAAAAAAAGTTTGTCTGGGGGCGTGAGCCAGGTGGTTTCCGCATTTCTGAAAACAAAAGCTATGGCCGCCGCAAGATCTTCGGTGGCGTCCTGCTCGCTGATGCGATACCTGATGACGAAAGCGTTCAGCCCTTTTTTGCTGATCTCCGAGGCGAGCGGCAGACCTTCGTGAAGAGGCTCTGGTGCAAATAGCATAAGAGGCGCATGGGGATGCTTCGTTAAGTTTGGCGTCAAGTAGCAATAACGGCGTCCCATATCTGCGGCACCCTTACTCTCATCCCCTTCCTTAAATTTGCGATGTTGAACTGGCCCTTTCTGATCTTCTGCGCCAACTCTATCCCGCTGATCGTTACTACCGCGTTTCCGAACCTCTTGAAACCGAGCATCGGGTAGATGCGTTGCTTCACACGTCGGTGATCCTGCTCGACGATATTGTTCAAATACTTGCTCGTCCAGACCTTCATCCCGGAGGGCAGCACTCCACCCTCCTTCAACGCGGCGACAGCAGCATGCGTCGCGGGGTAGCCGTCGAGCGTGATCCTCTCAGGTACACCGTGCCGTCGTATCGCACGAGTGAAGAACTGCTTGGCTGACGCTATATCTCTGTGTTCGCTTAGCCAGAAGTCAACCGTCAGTCCCTGCTTATCGACTGCGCGGTAGAGATAAGTCCACCGCCCTCCGACTCTGATGTACGTCTCGTCTACGCGCCACGAAGTGCCGACGGGACGGGCATAGTGACGCCAGCGCCTCTCGAACTCCGGAACGTAGCGTTGGACCCATCGCAGGATAGTGGTGTGGGAGACATCGACACCGCGCTCGGCCATCATGTCAACCAAATCACGATAACTGAGCTTGTATGTGACATACCAACGGACACAGATAATGATAACTGTGCGATCGAAGTGGCGGCCGCGAAACAGGGACGATGCGTGAGGAAAAGGAGGCTGATTCATGCTAACGATTATCAGCCCAACTTAGCGTTTGCACCAGAACCCGTCAGTCTAACACGCATCCCCACTATGGTTCCACAATTGGCGAGGTAGTGGAATCACCACTGATTCGGACTGATATTATTACCCTTCTGATGGTCATTATTCATGTATAATGCCCCGGTCGTGAAACATCTAAGGTGTGGAGGGTTCTAGATCGCACATGCGCGCCACCCGACGCCGTTGCCGCGAACTCGATCCACTCGCCTCCCCCGCGGCCGTCCGCTCCGTCTGCCTCGCCCTGCGCGAGCGCATGCCCGACACTATCCCCGCCTCCGAAAAGCATTTAGTCCGCTTCCTCAACGCCGTCCGCCACGTCGAGCGGCGCCCAGCCTCCGACACTAAAAGGGGCAGGCCAAGCCGCTGGCCGCGCGAGAAGCTGACCGAGGCGGCCAGTCAGCTCCGTGGAATCCTACAACGTGAAACATCGGGCCGGATCTCCCCCGGTAGCTTCGTCGGGCAGTACCTGCCCATCCTTCAGTTCCCTGCTGATGTGGCTGAGGCCCTCTCGGACGGGCGAATCAACTTACAGGAATCGGCCCAACTAGCCCGCCTCACGCCCGAGCGACTCGGCTGCACGCTCAGGGAGGCGCGCGCTCGACGCGAGGAGCTGCTGCGGCAGCACTTGGCGGCTCAGGGCTCACAGACACGGCTGCGCGCGCGCGTGAAAGAGATTCTGGGGGAGGCCCGGGAGGAGGCCCCTTCGCCGGAGTGGATGGCCGCGGTCGTCGCCAAAGTCGACGAGATGTTGGAGGTCGACCCGACGGACACGCGGCACTTGTTCTGGGAGGAGATGAAGAGGCTCTTTTTCGCGATGAAGGAGATCGAACCTGAAGACCTGGATGAGCAGACGATGAATGATTTTCTCCAGGCAATTGACGGGGTCTCAAACGTTCTCTACCGCATCGAACGGCGCCGGCGTAAACGGAACGCCCAGCCTCAGAAGCTGAGTCTTTAATGATTGGTATGGCTACGAAGATCAGACTGTTAAAGAGTTGCTTGGATAACTAGATACCTGATGAATATTAGAGAAAGATTAACCCCTGTCAATTCAACCGGGGTGGATTCTACCCCGGTTGAATTGACAGGGGTTAATCGATGAGCTCGGACAGTGCTTCTGTCGAGAGCTTAAGTATTAGCCCTCGCGCATTTCTATCACTGCCGCCGAAGCGGGCGATGAGACCGCGGTCGGTGGAGCGCAAGATGAATCCATCGGCGATGAGCGCGTGCAGGTGGTTCCGGCAGACCTTCTCATCCATGTTCGTCTTCGCGGCCAGTCTAGGCGTGCTGACGACTAGCTCACGCGGCTCTCCCTCACACCACCTGTAAAGACGCAGCAGAATCGCCTGGCGCGGCGGGGGAAAGCGCGGCAGTATACGGTCGAGGAAATCATCTAGCCCCGGCAATGTCTCCGCAGCAGCACTGGCTACGACCCCAGCCGTCTTGACCGGGGTCGTTTTGACCGGGGTTAATTCCACCGGGGTGCGGGCCGGACTTACTTCCGCGGGTTTCGCCGGAGACGACCCGAGCCGGTCGGCCTCATCGAGCAAATCGGCCATGGGCGATGCGGGCCGGCGAATCTGAAAGCCGTCGGGGAGAACGTTCCGAGCGAACTTCGGACCGACCCGCCGCGGCTCTTCCTTCTCTTTAGTCTGTTTAGTCATGAGCTAGTCGTCACTTTGCCATGCGGAGCGAACGCTTCTCGTCTTTTTTTCTACCGGGCATCCTGAGGCGGTCGAGCACCTCCGCCGCTAACTCGTCGAACTGCTGGATTGCGCGGATTGACCCGGGCGATTGCTCTTGGTAGGCGTAAATCGGCACGTGATAGGCAGGCGCCTCGGCCAGCTTGGTGTTGACCGTTATTAAAGTCTCAAAAAGCTTAGGGCCTAGCGTCGGCTCCTGGCGCACAGCCTCGACGGCGTTGCGCGAAAGGTTTGTGCGGGGGTCGAAGAGTGTCACCAGGGCCCCGAGGATATTCAGCTTACGGCGGGCTATCAGTTCGTCCAAGCTGAGCAGCAGGTCTCCGACCCCTTCGAGCGGCAGATACTGGGCCGCGATGGGGACTATGACGTGTTCGGCCGCCTTTAGGGCAGCCGTGAACAGGAGGCCGAGGTTGGGGGGGCAGTCGATGATGATGAAGTCGTAATGCTCAGCCACATCTCTGAGCGCCTCTTCGAGCCTGTCGATGGCTTGCGCCGTGTCTCGGTCGAACGCCGCCATCCCCAGGTTCGAGGGGATAATATCCAGCCGCGGGAAGGAGGTCTGGTAGACGGCGCTGCGGACATCCTCGAACGGGAGCCTCGCGGGACGGCCCGGCTGAGAATGATTCCAGCGCGTGCAGATCACGTCGGTGAGAGTGACTTCGATCTTTTCGCGGTCGTACACGAATGTCGAAGCGTGGGCCTGCGGGTCGCAGTCGACGAGCGCCACGTCATAGTTGGCTTGCGCCAAGGCGGCCGCCAAGTTAACGGCCGTCGTGGTCTTGCCGACCCCGCCCTTCTGGTTGGCGACCGCGATTATCGTTGTCTTTCTCATCGTCTACGTGCTCCGGTGCGTGGGTTCAGGCCGCCAGTTTATCCACCTCTGCCTTCAACTCGGCAATGTCTACGAAGCGGACGAGTTTCTTCCTCCTATCCAGAGGGTGATCATGTGTCTTGATCACCCCGTCGCGGATCAGCCGTGACATCGTCTTCGTCGACACGCCGAGGTAGGCGGTCGCCTGCGTCGTGGTCATCCATTCTTTCGGGGGTTGCTGTTTCGACATTTATAGAAGCCTCCCACTTGCTTGAGCAGTGCAACTGTATAACGGCCCTTGCAAATCACGTCAACACCTTTTACATCGCTTTCCCTTTCTTTCCAATCCGGAACCGATATGACCCCGGTCGAATTTACCGTGGTTAAATCAACCGTGGTCATTATCACCGTGGTTCATCCGACCGTGGTTAAAAGGAGCCCGGTGGGATTAACCCTGGTGAAAAACGTTCCGGATTGTCATGCCCGAGCGTGCGTGTTAGAAGGTCGGGCGTCGGGACGAAAGGAGGTCACCGAACAGGTTTGAATCCTACAGCGGTAACACATGCTTCGGGGACAGGCCCGCCGCGCTTCGTCAGGCGAACGGTCCTACGGGCGGATGAGTTTCGCAAGAACTTCCACCAGGTTGACGCGGACGTCATCGCCGCCGTCACCTCCGCGGAGGCCGACCGGGTCACGCCGCTGATGAGCAAGATCTACCTGCGGCTGGTTTCGGCCCCGGCGGGGTTCTGGGAGAGGGAAGGGGTACTCTACTTCGCGGCGGGGAACGAACGGGGGCAGCCCGTCAAGGCGTCGAAGGTGCTCTACGGGCTGCTGGGCGTGGCCTCGGCCACGGCGCACAAAGCGCTCACATGGATGCACGGACAGGGCATCATCGGCTACTTCGCCGGCAAGAACGGTGCCGGCATCCGCATCTTTCTTAACCGCGCGGCCGGCTCGATTGGGGTGCGCGCGCCCGGGGCGGGCAAAAAAATTTTACCCTTCGCCCGTGGCTCAAACGGCGAGATACGTGGCTCAGGGGGTGAGCCAGCCTTTAATGACAGCTTCGCTGTTTCAGAAGTTTTAGACGCAGATATTAATCCACCCGCGCCAGAAAACGGCGCGGAGCAAACCGAAGTGGTTAAAACAGCCCCCGACCCACACCCGGCTGCGCTCCGGCATCCCACGCGGGGCATCGTGGCGAGTGAAAGGGTGCCGTTGCCAGTACCCCTCCGGGTCGAACTCCCGGTCGAGGAGATCGTCTCGCGCCTCAGGTGTGAGCTGGAGCCCTCGCTCCGCTCCTCGGCGAGGCAAGCTGCGGCACAGGAGCACGAGCGGACGCGCGAGTGGCTCGAGAGCAGGGGACTGCCCAAAGCGGCGAGGGTCGCACAGCGCGAGGCCTTCAACGTGCTGCGCCAGCACGGTCTGGTCGGCAAGTCGCCACACACCCGCGCCGGCCTCGACGTGAGGCGGCAGGTGGCGGCGCCGGACGTGGCCCGGCCGCTCTCGCCGGAGGAGGTGAGGGAACTGGCCGAGACGTGCGCCGCGATGCTGGAGGTGCACGGGCAGGCTATCGAGGTCACGCTCGCGGAACTGAGCGCGGAGGCCGGGGGAGTCCTGCCGGCCGAGGACGCGCCGAAGGTGCGTAAGCTGGCCGAGGCGATGGCTTACGCTGGGGGAAAGGAGTAGCGCCGTGCGGTCTCGCCTGGCGAAAGCACACCCGACAGCTCTCACTGAAGCGGGAACACCGCCGGCAGAAATTCTTCCCGGGCGTCCCGGCCGGGGAATACGGGAAGATCCCGGGGCGTCATGCCCCCGCTGCTTCGGGACGGGGATGGAAGTGGTGCCGGGCAAGGGCGCGAGGCGATGCGGGTGCCACGCTCCTGACCGCCGGCGGCGGATGCACGAAGCCGCCCGCATCCCGCGCCGCCACGAGGGCTGCACCTTCCACAACTACCGCCCCGGGCCGAACAACGGCTCGCAGCTCAAGGCCTTCAACTACGCCTTCCGCCTGGTGCGCGACTACCCCGCGGTCGAGCGCGGCCTGCTCCTCACCGGCCCCGTCGGCGTCGGCAAGACGCACCTCGCGGTCGCCGTCCTCCACGGCCTCATCGAGCGCGGCGTGCCCTGCCTCTTCTACGAGTTCGGGGCGCTGCTCAAGGAGATCCAGGGCTCCTACAACCCGGTCTCGAACACCTCGGAGCTGGGCGTGCTGGCGCCCGTCTACCAAGCCGAGGTGCTGGTCTTAGACGAGCTGGGGGCGTCGAAGCCGACCGACTGGGTGCGCGACACGATGATGCAGATCATCGGCCAGCGCTACAACGACAAGCGGCTGACGATCTTCACCACCAACTACGCGGACGCGCGGCGGCAGCCGGCGGAGGAGACGCTCGAAGAGAGGGTCGGGGTGCGGCTGCGGTCGCGCCTCTACGAGATGTGCAGGACAGTCCACATCGACGGCGAAGACTACCGGAAAAGTTTTGACATGTCATAGCGTGCGTATTCCCCTTACCCGGAAGCATTCGCCGCCTCAGTTGCTGATCCAAGCTGGTCTCGCCGCCCGAGCTGCGCGTCCGCGTCGCCGCGCGTCTAGCATTACCTCAGAGCGATGAACGTCCCCCGGAAGCGCACCGCCGTGACGCCCTGGTCTTCTATCGTCGCGGCGAGGACGATGCGCGCCTTGCCCTTTTGATGGAAAGTCTGCTTGAACTCCGCTAGCTCCTCCGCCGCGGGGAGGGCGCAACTGGCGCGGATCTCGCCGCGCACCGGGCGCTCGTAGGTAATCGAGCTCTCGCGGATGACGATGTGGCACTCGTCGTCCCGCAGCTCCAGCCAGAGCAGCCCGTAGCCGCTCAAGACCGCCAGCGCGTTGAGGCTCCCGCCGAAGGCCGTGCCGAGGTGGTTGACGTTCGCGTCAAGCGGCGCGCTCAAGACCAGCCGCCGCCCGTCATAGTGCGCGACCCTCACGCCCATGGCGCGGGTGATCGGGATCTTGCTGTGAAGCAGCTCTTGAATCCGCCGTGCATGACTCATGGCTAATTCCCCCGCCCGCGTTCATAATTGCGCGCCCGCCGCGTTCACATGAATCCGCGTCGTATCAAGAAACGGAATCCCGCAGTAGGTATCTTCCCGCAGAATCAGGGGCAACTCCGTCCCGTGGCGGCTCCACTTCGCCAATTCTCACACGCCGGCGCTCGCCGCTGCGGCGCGGGACTCCCGCACCGCGTTAACAAGCGGTGGTTTCATCTACCACAAGGCGGGCAGCTTCCTCAACGACATCGTAATGGACGGCGAGCGGCGAGTCTGCACTCCGGATTAACAGCAAGCACGGCCGCCATACGGCCCCCATCGCGATGGGGCGTGACCGGGCGTGGGAAATGAAGTGCGGGCGGCGGTTGGGCCGCTACACGACGCGGCTCGACGTGGTGCTGAAAATAAAAGCTTGCTGGTTGAGAAGAAAGCCCCGCCGGGGAAATTTATTGACAACTCACAGCCGCGTTGCTATAAGCGCATACGCCTTCAACGGCTTACGTGGGGATGTAAGTCCGTTACCGGAAAGTCCGGCAGTCCTGAAAAGACAGTTTCCAATTAAAAGTTGAAAGGGGTGCCCGGTCTAGCCCCTCCCTGGGCGCGGGAGCGACCGTCTATACGCGCCCGCTCGCCGATGATCGCGACGCCCGGGAGGGGGACACCTGCCGCGTGAGCACCCCACTGCGAAATAGGCCAGCGTCGGGTCACAGCCTCCGGGTCGAGAGATTAAAGCCCCGCCCCGCCTTTACGGCCGGGGCCCGCGGGGCGGGACTTCTTCTAAACCCGGAATCCGGAACCCCGAACCAGAAGCTAGCGACACCGGAGAGGACAACGTGAAATCACTTAATAACGGACGGCGAGTCGCCCTCTGCCTCCTGCTCTCTCTCTTTCTCTCGGCGCTCGGGCAGGTGGGTTGCCGCAAGGCGGGCGGCGGCGGGTCGGCCGACGGCGGGAAGAGGCTGCGCGTCGGGTTCTCGCAGACGGAGAACGACGGGCCGTGGCGCATCGCCGAGACGAAGAGCATGCAGGACGAGGCGGCCCGGCGCGGCCACGAACTCATCGTCACGGACGCGCGCGGCGACACCGCCAACCAGGTCTCGAACCTCGAAGACCTGATCGCGCAGCGCGTCGACGCCATCTTCCTCGCGCCGCGCGAGGCGCAGGGCTTCGAAGGGCCCTTGCAGGCGGCGAAGGAGGCGGGTATCCCCGTCTTCCTCATCGACCGCGAGCTGCGCGGCGCGCGGGCCGGCAGCGATTACGTCACCTTCATCGGCTCGAACTTCATCGAGGAGGGCAGGCGCGCGGGCGAGTGGCTCGCGGCGCATACGAAGGGCACGGCCGGCATCATCGAACTGCTCGGCACGGCCGGCTCCTCGGTCGCCAACGACCGCCACCAGGGCTTCGCCGACGCCATCCGCCCGTACCCCGACATGAAGATCATCACCTCGCAGGACGGCAACTTCACGCGCGCGCAGGGGCAGAAGGTGATGGAGAATCTCATCCAGGCGCACCGCAACTCGATCACGGCCGTCTACGCGCACAACGACGAGATGGCGCTCGGCGCGATCCAGGCCCTCAAGGCGGCCAACATGCAGCCCGGCAAGGATGTCCTCATCGTCTCCGTCGACGGCCAGAAGTCGGCCCTCGAAGCCATCGCGCGCGGCGAGATGAACGCGACGGTCGAGTGCAACCCGCGCTTCGGCCCCATCGCCTTCGACACGCTCGAAAAGTACCGCCGCAAGGAGCCGATCCCGCCCAAGATCATCATCCCCGACCGGTTCTTCGACTCCTCGAATGCGGCCCGGTTCGTCAATGAAGCCTATTAACAGCAGGATTCCGGGTGTCGGGTGACGAGCACCCGGAACCCTGCACCCGACGCCGAGAGGCTATGACTCAAGAGCCGTTGCTGCGGATGGAAGGAATCACGAAAGTCTTCTCGGGCGTGGTGGCGCTCGACGGCGTGGACTTCTCGCTGGGGCGCGGCGAGGTGCACGCGCTCGTCGGCGAGAACGGGGCGGGGAAGTCGACGCTGATCAAGATTATGACGGGCGCTTACCGGCGTGACGGCGGGCGCGTCCTCGTCGGAGGGCGTGAGGTCAGCTTCCGCACGCCGGAGGACGCGCAAAGGGAGGGCGTCGTCGCCGTCTACCAGGAGGTCAACCTCCTCTCCTTCCGCACCGTCGCCGAGAACATTTTCCTCGGCCGCGAGCCGCGCCGCTTCGGCCTCATCGACTGGAAGCGCCTGCACGCCGACGCCGCCGCCGCCCTCGAACGCCTCGGGCTCGACATCGACCCGCGCGTCACGCTCGGGAGCCTCAACATCGCCCTGCGGCAGATGGTGGCTATCGCGCGCGGCGTCTCGTTCGGCGCGAAGGTCGTCGTGCTGGACGAGCCGACCAGTTCGCTCACCGAGCACGAGGTCTCTATCCTTTACGACGTGGTCCGGCGGCTGAAGGCCGAGGGCGTCGGCATCGTCTACATCAGCCACCGCTTCGACGAGTTGTACGCGGTCTGCGACCGCGTGACCGTGCTGCGCGACGGCCGGTTCGTCGCCACGCGCCCGCTCGCCGGGCTGGAGAAGCTCGACCTCGTCTGCCTCATGCTCGGCAAGCAGCGCGAGGAGCTGCGCCGCGGCGGCGCGACCGCCTTCGTCGAGCGCCGCGCCGCGAAGGCGGAC
>JALZHT010000649.1 GCA_030860645.1 Acidobacteriota bacterium | reverse complement strand
CCCGCGGCCGTCGAAGAGGACGCAGAGGCGCGCGAGCGGGTCGGCCTTCGGCGGCCGCAGCGTGAACTCGTACTTGCGCCAGTCGCCCGCGACGCCGCCCACGCGGGACTCGGCGTAGACTTCGCCGCCGTCCGCGTCCGCTTCGAGGGCGACCGTGACGCCCCCCGCGTAAGCCTCGGCCTTGAGCCAGAGGTAGCCGCGGTATTCGACGCCCGCGCGGACGGGGACGCGCGGCTGGTAGAAGCCGTGGCGCGGGATGACGCCGTCGCCCGCCTCCACGCGCAGCGAGTGCTCCCGCGGCTCGCGCTCGCCGGTCTCGACCTTGATCTTCCGCGCCGGCGGGTAGCTGGCCGCCTCGTCCCACGCGAAGGCGAGCGCGTAGTCGTCGTTGCGGTCGTCCGGGTAGCGCTCCCAGTGGCGCGAGAGGCCGATGGAGTTCGGCGGCTCCTCGAACGAGCGGTTGCGGAGCAGCTCGGCGTGGAGGCCGCCCTTGATGCCCTCGTACATGAATTCGAGGAACTGGCCGTAGAGCAGCGGGCTGATGCGGTTCTCGACCTTGCGCGCGTCGACCGTGAGGGTCGCCCGCGCGGCCGACTGCCCGAGGCCGAGTGGCGCGTGCGCCGCCGCGACGCACAGCGCCAGCGCCGCCCCCAGCAGCCTCGACGCCCGCGGCGGCCTGGCCGCCCGCCCGCCGACCCTGTCCTCGCGCGCCCCCATCCTCCCTCCCGCCGCCTTCACCTGGGCGAGACGCCGACCCGCAGCACGGTGAGCGAGTGCGGGGCGAACGTGTAAGCGAACTCGCCCGAGGCGACGGCCAGCGGCCGCTCGACGGGGGCGATTTTCGTCGGCTCGTCCAGACTGTTCTCGGCCTTCAGGTCGGGGCTTGTCAGGACGAAAGCCCTGCCGCCGCGGCCGACCCGCCCCGCCCCCGCGAGGCTGATGCGCACTTCCCTCTGCGACGCCGCGGTGTTGACCACCTTGAGAATCACCTCGCCCGCCTTCGAGTCGGCCGACGCGCTGGCGTACAGCTCGCCCTGGCCGTTCTTCGGCGAGCCGTCTATGAGCACGGGGAGGAGGTGCGTGCCGCGGTTCGTGCTGAAGAGTTTCTGCACGTAGTAGTTGGGCGTGCCGTAGGAGCGCAGGTTGTCGAACCAGATCATGTTCGGCGTCCACTGCCAGGCTTCGACGTGGCCGAAGAGCGGCGCGTAGGACGACATGCGGACGAGGTCGGCGTTGCGTTCGAGGCCGGTGACGAAGGCGGCCTCCGACATCGCGCCCTCCCAGTTGTTGCGGTTGTCGGGGCTGGCGATGGCGACGGTCTGCGCCGCGTACTCGCCGGCGAAGACCTTCGGGCCGTTGCGCGGGTAGTTGTCGTAGCGCCCGGCGTTGTCGCGGAACCACTGCGGCGGGCGGTAGTAGTGCTCGTCAACCATCTCGGCCTTCAGCTCGCGCAGTTGCGCCCACGCGAAGTCGAACTCCTCGCCCTCGGGGAAGGGGCCGGAGCTGGAGACGAGCATGACGTGCGGGTACTTCTCCTTGAGCACCCTGGCGAAGACCTTGTAGCGCTCGATGTACTGCGGCCCCCACTGCTCGTTGCCGACGCCGAGCATCTTGAGGTTGAAGGGCGCGGGGTGGCCCATCTCGGCGCGCTTCCGGCCCCAGGGGGTGCCGGCCGGGGCGTTGGCGAACTCGATGAGGTCTACGGCGTCCTGGATGAAGTGGTCGAGGTCTTCGAGCGGGGCCAGCTCGGCGGAGTTGAACTGGCAGGCCATGCCGCAGTTGAGGATCGGGAGCGGCTCGGCCCCGATGTCCTCGCTCAACTGAAAATACTCGTAGTAACCGAGGCCGAAGGACTGGTAGTAGTCCGGCGTGAGCCGGTGGCGGAACTCGGTGTTCCAGCGGTTGACGATGAGGCGGCGCTCGTCTACGTCGCCGATGGTCGTCTTCCACTGGTAACGCTGTTCCAGGTATCGCCCCTCGACGATGCACCCGCCGGGGAAGCGCAGGAAGCCCGGGTTCATCTCCTTGAGCAGCTTGACGAGGTCGGCGCGCAGCCCGTTCTCGCGCTTCCCCCAGGTCTCCTTCGGGTAGAGGGAGACGAGGTCCACGTCGAGCGTGCCGGCGCCGTCTACCAGCAGGTTGAGGCGCGCTTTGGCGTGCGTCCCCGTGGCGCGGACGGTCGAAGTGTACTTCTTCCATTCCGCGGTGAAGCCCGACACTTTCGTCTGGCCCAGCCCGCGCCCGTCCTCGCCCTCGATCTCGACGCGCAGCGCCGCGGGCGCGCCGCCGGCGCGCCGCGCCGTGACGGAGAAGGTGTACTCCTTGCCCTTCTCCACGCCGATGCCGCGGAAGCCCTCGTTCACCACGCCGAAGCCCTTGCCGGGCGCGTCAACTTTTATGCGCAGGTAGTGGGAGTTCGGGGAGTCCTTGTCCGTGCTCTGGTCGTAGACGTTTAGCGCCCCTTTGGAGTCGCCGGGGTTGATCCTCTTCCAGCCCATCATCGGGTCGGGGAACTCGAAGGAGCGGTTCTTCACGCGCTCGGGGTAAAGCCCGCCGTCGGCGCCGAAGTTGATGTCCTCGAAGAAAAGCCCGAAGAGCGTCCCGGGGATGGCCGCGCCCGGTTTATCCACCTGCACCGTGATGTTGCGGGTCTGCGCGGCGGCCGACGACGCCTGCGCGGCGACGAGCGCGAGCGCGCAGACGAGCGCGAGCACTCTGGACGAAAAACTCTTGTCAGCCCGAAATGTTTTCATGTGTCTTCACCCCCGAACGGAGCTTCCCCGCCTTGTCCGGCCGCGCCCCTGGTACGGCCCCCTGATGTGTTCCGCGACCCCGCCGAGTTGCCACGTCCCCGGGCCGACCTCGCCGACGCTCTCCCCCGTCCGGCCGAAAGAACGGCTTTTCATCAATCGCCCCCTTGAACTACCGCCGGGCGCGCGGGGTGTCGAGCGCCCCCGCGCACGACTTTTAGTGATGAGC
>JALZHT010000066.1 GCA_030860645.1 Acidobacteriota bacterium | reverse complement strand
GTTCCCGACCTTGGCGTTGCCGGCCACCGCGCCGACGCGCGGGTCTTTAAACGGCCGCGCCAGCGCGGCGAGCGTCTGCGGCGGGAAGACGGTGTCGGCGTCGAGCGCGACGACGATCTCGCCCCGCGCGCGGCGCAGCCCGTAGTTGAGGGCCTCGGCCTTGCCGCCGTTCTCCTTCGTGTAGAGACGGACGCGCGGGTCGCCGCCGAACCGCTCGCGCACGACCTCGCTCGTCCGGTCGGGCGAGCCGTCGTCAACGACGATGACCTCGACCCGCCCGGCCCTCTGCGCGAGGGCGCTCTCCACCGCCTCGCACACCAGCCGCGCCCGGTTCCAGGTGGGGATGACGACGGATAAAAGTGGATTGCTCGCCATCGAAGTCCTTAGCTATGACGTCACGACGTTGAGGCTCTTTTTTTGGCGGCCGCGGCGGATCGCTAATACGGATTGCCGAAGAGTACCTGATGGTCGCGGGCGCGGTACGCGGCGACTGCTTCGGCGAGGGAGGCCGCGGGCGGTCGGTGAACCACGTCGCAGCGGTTCCGGGGGCCGTCCCCGCGCACCCAGGCGACCCGGGTCAGGCTGCCGGCGGCGAGCGCCGGGGTGGAGTAGGTCGCGCTGAAGCCGATGCGGGACTCGGCCGAACGGTTCGGGTTCGAGGCGTGGAGGACGAGCGGGTGGTGCAGGCTCATCTCGCCGGGGCGCATCACGAGGTCGTGCGGCGAGGCGATCTCAGTCTGCGCGGTCAGCCCTTCGGTCGTCAGGTTGTCGGCGTCGGGGCGGTTGGCGTGCGGGACGAGGCCGAGGCGGTGCGACCGGGGCACCACGCGCAGGCAGCCGTTCTCGACGGTGGCGGCCGTCAGCCCGAGCCAGACCGCGGGCACGCGGGCGTCTTCCAGCCCCTCCGTGATGCCGTCCTGATGCCACCCGACGAAAGAGGCGCTCCTCCCGTACTTGTAAAACACCCTGGACGATTTGAGCAGGATGTCGGGGCCGAGGAGTTGCTCCAGGCAATCCAGCAGGCGCGGGTGGGTGCTCAGCTCCCAGGCCCAGCGAAAAAAGAGGTGGGGCGCGTCGAGCCGCGTCACGTGGCCGCCGAGGGCCTGGCACGTCTTTTCGACTTCGGCGCGGTAGTGCCGGGCCTCCTCCTCCGACAGGATCGGGATCGAGTGAAGGAATCCCAACTCCTCGTAGTCCGCCAACTGCTCTTCAGTAAGAATGGAGAATCCGCCTGCGGCCATCTTCTCTCCCCGCCTCTCGTTTGCCGGAGCGCGCACAGTGTAAGAGAGGCCCGGAGAAGCGTCAACCGAAACGTTCCGCGGGGCCGCGGCCCGCCTCAAGGCCGTTGAGGAATCGGCACGGGCGTAATAGAATTCCCGCGACCTTCAACGTCTCCGCCGGCGCGCGGCTTTCCACCCCCCTCGCGGAATGCCCTGGCGAAGCCTCATCCCATTGGGACACATGACCAGAGCCGTCACACACCGACCCGCGGGAAGCATCAACGAGGCGTTCCCGTACAAGGTGTGCATTAACCTCGACCGAAGGCCGGATCGCTGGCGACAGATGCGGCTCAAATTCGGGCGGCACGGGATCGACTCGGTCAGGCGGTTCCCCGCGCTGGACGGAGACGAGTTGGAGATTCCGGCCCACTGGCACCACACGGCGGGGGCCTACGGGTGCTTACGCAGCCACCTGGAGGTCGTCCGCGAGGCCCGCCGCCTCGGCGTGCCCGCCGTGCTCATCTTTGAAGACGACGTTGTGTTCGACCGGCATTTACAGCAAAAGTTCGGGGCCTACGTCGAACAACTGCCCTCGGACTGGGACATGCTGTATTTCGGCGCTCTGCACAAGGACGAGCCGATCCGCGTCTCCGACCATGTCGCGCGCATCACCGAGGCGAATTCGACCTACGCCTACGCCCTGAGGGGCACGGTGTTCGACGCCTTCATCGAATTGAATCGCAAGGCCGAGACGGTGTTAGATATGAACAGTCTCGTCCTGCAACGACAATTTAACTGCTACTGCTTCATGCCGCATTTAGCCTGGGTCGAGGACGACTACTCCGACGCCCAGAAACGCCTGGAGCGCCACTGGTATCTGCGGGAGTCGCTGGTCTTGTTCAGTTCCCAGGTAGACCGCTTGCTGACCGACACGACGGTCATCTTCGCGCACCACGATCACAGCCCGGCCGGGCGCGCGACCGAGAACCTGATGTACCTGGTGAATTATTATCACGAGTTTTTTTCACCACACATCGCCATCGTCATCGTCGAGCAAGGCGTCCGACCTGCCGTTGACCCCGCGACTCTACCGGCCGGCTGCAAGTATGTTTTTTTGGCAGACGCGGGGCCTTTTAACCGCGGGCGGTGCTTCGACGCGGGGGTGCGCAACTCCGACCCGGCGAGGAGGTTCGTCATCCTCTCGGACAGCGACATCTATTTAGAGACTCTGGACATCCGGGCCAACCTGAGGATGTGCGAACGCTACGACTGCGCCACCGGGTTTAGTAAACTCATCGAACTGACCGGCGAAGCCACTCTCCGCCTGCGCGACACCAGAACCACGCGCGGGATAGACGTTACGAAAAACGCCCTGCCGACGAGCCGCGGGCACCGGGGTTATTGCCGCTTCTTTAACCGCGAGGCGCTCCGGGCGCTCGGCGGGCGCGACGAAAGCGGTTCGGCACCAGCGGAGCCGTTGCGCTCGTCGCGGGCGAACCGGCGGCTTCGCGTCTTTCAATCCCCCAACCACGCCTTGCGCCTGCGGCAGGATTGAACCCGCGCCAGAGTCGAACCTTCGACGGAGGGCCGAGATGCACGAATCCATCGTCGAGGGTGGATTCAGGTAAGCCGTCGAAGACGGCGATACTCTCGCACGCGGCAAGCCTCCGATGCGTCGCGCCCCGCGCGCCGCCGCCAGAAATTCCCCGCCCGCCTGCTCAAGGGCTTTGACTTTTCAAACGGGTTCGGCGTGGAATAAGCTGTCCCTCGACACTGGAAGGCGGGAATAAAAATCAATGGGACACATCTTTTCACACCTCAGAATCTGGCACGCGGCGGTCGCCCTGTCGTTCCTGTGCCTGTTGTTTTTGCTGTACGCGTCTCGCGGCCGCACGCAAGCGCCCCAGGGCGGTGGGGCGCTCAGTGGCATGACGGCTTTCTCCGGCGGCACGTTCGAAGCCTCCGGCGCCGCCGCCGTGCACGGGGCGGACGGCGTCCTGTTCGTTGACAACGGGCGGCCGGGCCAGGTCTTCTGGATGCGGCTCGGCCAGGACGGCAAGCAAGCCGGTCAGATTCAAGCCGTCAGCCTCGGCGTCGGCATCGAAGACCTGGAAGGCATCACGACCGACGGGACGTATTTCTACGTCGTCAGTTCACAGTCGAGGCCGAAGGCCATCGCCAAAGAGGGGCTCGTCAGATTCAAGTTTGACGCGCGCAGTCAGAGCGCGGGAGCGGTCGAAGCGATCAGCGGCTTGAAGAGGTTCCTCGTGGAGAACGTGGCCGAACTCCGCGGGGAGGGCGACCGGAAGGGCAAGGACGGCGGCCTCAACATCGAGGGCATCGCCTGGGACCCGCGGGGGCGCAGGCTGTTGCTGGGGCTGCGCTCGCCCGTCGTCGCCGGCCAAGCCTTGCTCGTCCCGCTCAGGCTGCGCGACCCGCGGGGAGCATTCTCGGTTGACAATCTGGAAGTGGAAGGCTCCAGGGCGATCCGGCTGCCCCTCGGCGGGGGCGGCGTCAGGGGCATAGAGCACGACGGGCGGGCGGGCGTCTTCCGAATCATCAGCGGGGCGACCGAGGATCAGGCCCAGACAGATTTCGGCCTCTGGGAGTGGGGCGGCGACGAAAAGCAGCCCGCGCCCCGGGAGACGGCCAGGTTCGACCGCAAGCTGAAGCCCGAAGGCGTGGCGCGGGCGAAGGCCGGCAGTCGTGATCTGATGATCATCCTCTTTGACGCCGGCGGATACACCGTGATGGATTAGAGCGGTTCGTTGTTGAGTCTCCCGGCTGACGTTGAGAGGCGGGCCGTGGCCGCCGGCGAGTCTTCAGCCCTCACTCATACCGCAGAGCGACCATCGGATCGACCCGCGCGGCCCTGCGCGCCGGGACGTAACAGGCGACCAGCGCCGCCGTCGCTAACAGCAGCGCCACCGCGGCGTAAGTCAGAGGGTCGGTGGCCGTCACGCCGAAGAGCTGGCTGGCGATAAAACGGCTGAGGGCGAACGAGGCGACCAGCCCCAGGGCCAGCCCCACCGCCGTCAACTTGAAGCCCTCGCCGATCACCATCCGCAACACCCCCCACGGCTCGGCCCCGAGCGCCATTCGCAGTCCTAATTCCCGTGTGCGTTGACTGACCGAATAACTCATCACGCCGTACAGCCCGGCGGCCGCCAGCGCCGCCGCGAGCGCGGCGAATAACCCGAGCAGCCAGGCCGACAGCCGCGCGCGCCAGAGGGTGTCCGCGATCACGCCCTCCATCGTGTTCACGTGGAGCAAGGGCACGTCGCGGTCAATCCGCGCGACCTCGTCTCGCACCAGGTTGAGGAGGGCCTCCCGGTCTGCCCTGGTGCGGATGATGAGCTGGCCGTCGTCGGCCGGCGACTGCGCCATCGGGTGATAAATTTCCGGGAACGGCGGCTTATCCAGCTCGCCGGTCTGGATGTCGGAGACCACCCCGACGATCTCAAGCTTCGGGAACCAGCCCGTGTAATTGAGGGTGAAGCGTTTCCCGAGGGGGTCTTCGTCGGGCCAGTACTTCCGCGCCGTCGTCTCGCTGATGACGGCCACCATCGTCGCGCCGGCCGTGTCGCGCTCGTCGAACGCGCGCCCGCGGACGAGGCGCAGCCCCAGGGTGCGGAAGTAGGCCGGGGTAACTCTGTTCAGCCCGACGACGCCGTGACAGGAAAGCCCGGCCTTGCGGCTCAACTCGGCGCAGCCCTCCGGCTCGGAGGCGGCCGGCGCGCGCCCTTCGATGCTGATGGGCGACGGGGAGGGCGCGTCCCTCACGGGCAGCCGACCGGCGACCGCGGCCGACTCCACCCCGGGCAGCGCGTTAACGCGCTCCTCTATCTGGTGGAACAGACTGACGCGCGACTCCATCTCCTTCACGTCGAGCTTGTAATGACCGTATTTGTAGTCGGGCACGTGAACCTGCATCGTGAGCAGGCGACTCGCCACGAAGCCGGGGTCGGTGCGCAGCAGCCGGATGAAGCTCTGCACGATCAGGCCGCCCCCCACCAGGAGCAGCATGGACAAAGCCACTTCCCCGATCACGAGTAGATTACCCACGCGCCTGATCCCGAGGCTCGAAGCGTTGCCGCGCGACCCTTCTTTGAGGGCCTCCTGGAGGTCGGGGCGCGAAGCACGCATGGCCGGGATCAGGCCGAAGAGCAGGCCCGTCAACAACGACACGCCCGCCGTAAAGGCGAACACCCGCCAGTCGAACTCCAGCTCCTCCAAACGCGGCACGCCCGAGGCGTCGGTCAGCAGGGCCGTGACCGAACGCATCCCGGCCAGCCCGAGCAGTAAACCGAGCGCGCCGCCGAGGGCCGCCAGCAACACGCTCTCGGTCAGCAGTTGGCAGAAGAGCCGGCCGGATTTCGCGCCCAGCGCGGCGCGCACGGCGAACTCGCGCTCGCGCTCGCCCGCACGCACGAGCAGCAGGTTCCCGACGTTCACGCAGGCGATCAGCAGCACCAACCCGACGGCCCACAGCAAGGGCGTAAACACCCGCCCGAGACTGCCGACGAGGTCTGCTTCGGCCGGGACCAGGACGATGCCCCGGTTCCGGTAGTGTTCCGGGTCATCGGCTTCGA
The DNA here is from genome assembly GCA_030860645.1 of Acidobacteriota bacterium. Taxonomy (GTDB): domain Bacteria; phylum Acidobacteriota; class Blastocatellia; order Pyrinomonadales; family Pyrinomonadaceae; genus QHXN01. The sequence goes on along the minus strand of JALZHT010000066.1, from coordinate 4,400 downwards.
GCTGCGCGGCGATTAAATCCATCTCGGCCTGGGCCTGTTCGAACGACACGCCCGGCCGCAGGCGCGCGATGACGTTCCACCTCCCGGCCGAGCGATCCGCTTTCTCTTCCGCGCCGAAATAATGAGCCACCCAGACGTGGGGCTTGGCCCAGACGGCCGGGAAGAACCCCGGCGGCATGACGCCGACGACCGTGTGCGGCAGGCCGTCGAGCGTGATGGCGCGGCCGACGATTTGCGGGTCGGCCCCGTAGTGGCTGCGCCACAGTTCGTCGGCCAGGACCACGACCCTCGGCGCGTCTGGCCCGTAATCCCGGTCGGTGAACGTCCGGCCGAGTTGCGCGCCCACGCCGAGCGTTTCGAAGAAGCGGTCGGCGACGCGCCTCGACCACACCCTCTCCGAACGATCCGCGCCGGTGAGGATCATCGTGTTCCCGCGGTGGGCGGACACGCTCTCGAAGCTCCGGCTGCGCTCGCGCCAGTCGTGGAAGCCGCCGGGGCTGGCCGTCCCGAATCTCGCGTCAGAGCCTTGCTCGTAGCGCAGGCCGCGCTCGGCTCCCCTCCGGAGGTACACCAGGCGGTCGGGGTCTTTGTACGGCAGCGGCTTGAGGACGACGCCGTTAAAGACGCTGAAGATCGCGGTGTTGGCCCCGATGCCGAGGGCGAGCGTGAGGACGACGACGAACGCGAAGGCCGGTCGCTTCCACAACATCCGCGCGCCGTAGCGCAAGTCCTGCCAACGGTCTTCAAGCACGCGCGCCCCGCGCACGTCCCGGCACTCTTCTTTGATCTGCTCCACCCCGCCGAAGCTCACCAGGGCCGCGCGGCGCGCCTCGTCCGGTCTCATCCCGCGCGCGACGTTCCGCTCGATCTCACGCTCCAGGTGAAAGCGCACCTCTTCGTCTAACTCGCGCTCCAGCTCGGCCTTCCGCAGGAGCGCCCGCAACCGGCGTGTCAGCCACCCCAGCACCGTCCACCTCCGTTCACATCGCCTGAAGTATCTGCGCCACCGCCCACGAGAAGCGCTCCCACTCTTCGGTCTCGGCCGCCAGCCGCCTGCGCCCGGCGGCCGTCAGCTTGTAGAACTTCGCCCGCCGGTTGTTCCCCGACGCCCCCCACTCGGAGGAGATCAGCCCCTGCGCTTCGAGGCGGTGGAGCGCCGGGTAGAGCGAGCCCTGGTTAACCCGGAACACGTCCTGAGAGAGCTGCTGGATGCGCTGGGCGATGTCCCAGCCGTGATTCGGCCCCGTCTGGAGCGTCTTCAGGATCAGCAGATCGAGCGTCCCCTGCAACAGGTCGGTCTTATGTTTCTTCATACCCCACCCCTCGACAATCTACAGGTCAGAGGATAAAAGCACTCTTGTAGATTGTCAACAGGAAACTTCGTCCGGGCCGGCAGAAGACGGGTGCCGGGGTCGGGGGCGGCGCCCCGTCGGCGGGCGGCTTCTCCGGGCGGCGCTGACTGCCCCGCGTTCGTCGCGGAGGGCCGGGCGCGCTCACTCGGCGATGAGCTTGCCGCGGTACATGTTCATCCCGCAGGTGAACTCGTACTCGCCCGGCTCGCGGGGCACGATCTCAATCGCCACGGTCTTGTTCTCCGGCAGGTGCGCGCGCCTGCCGAACTCCGGCAGCACCACCTCCTCGCCGCACGGCGTGGACTCGCGGCGCGTGAAGTTCAGGCGCAGCGGCCGGCCGGCCTTCACGACGATGGACGCCGGCTGGTAGCCGCCCTTCACCGTCACGTCCACCTCCTGAATCCCGCCCGCGCCCGCCCGCGCCGCGACCGACTCGCCCTTCCACAGCCAGAAGTACCAGACGATCCAGCCGATGACGCCGAAGCCCACGAGCGTCACAATTATCTGGGTCGTGTTCATGACCTCACCTCCCTGACGGGCCGCGGCTCGAAGAGCCGCAGCCGGTTGGCGTTCGCCACCACCGTGATGCTCGACGCGGCCATCGCCGCCCCCGCGATGATCGGCGAGAGCAAAAGCCCCAGCACCGGGTACAGCGCGCCGGCGGCGACGGGGATGCCGAGCACGTTGTAGATGAACGCCCCGAAAAGATTCTGCTTGATGTTCCTCAGCGTCGCCCGCGAGACCTCGACGGCCGTGACGACGCCGCGCAACGAGCCGCCGACGAGCGTCACGTCGGCCGCCTCGATGGCAACGTCCGTGCCCGTGCCGATGGCGAAGCCGACATCGGCCTGCGCCAGCGCCGGCGCGTCGTTGATGCCGTCGCCGACCATCCCGACGAGCCGCGCGCCGCGCCCGGCCCGCCCCTCGCGCGCAGTTCCTTCGGCCTGGAGCTTTTCGACCTGACGCGCCTTCTCCTCGGGGAGCACCTCGGCCAGCACGCGGGTGATGCCGACCTGGCGGGCGATGGCCCGCGCCGTGCGCTCGTTGTCGCCGGTGATCATCACCACCTCGATGCCCAGCCGCCGGAGGGCGCTGACGGCCGCGACCGAATCGTCCTTGAGAGTGTCGGCGACGCCGATGACGCCGGCGGCACGGCCGTCCACGGCGACGAACATCGGCGTCTTGCCCTCGTCGGCCAGCCGCGCGGCGCGCGCCTCGAACTCGCCGAGCGGAACGCTCTCACGCGCCATCAGCTTCCGGTTGCCGACCGCCACCCTCCTGCCCTCGACGACCGCCTCGACGCCGTGGCCGGGCACGGCCTCGAACCGCTCCGGCTCCCCGACCTCGACTCCGCGCGCGCGCGCGCCGCCCACGACGGCCTCGGCCAGCGGGTGCTCGCTCCGCCTGTCCGCTACCGCCGCCAGCCGCAGCAGTTCCCTTTCGTCAAATCCTTCGAGCGGCAGCACGTCCGTCAGCTCCGGCTGGCCCTTCGTGAGCGTGCCGGTCTTGTCGAGCACGACGATGTCGAGCCGCGAGGCCGTCTCCAGGGCCTCGCCGTTGCGGATGAGCACGCCGTGCTCGGCGGCCTTACCCACGCCGACCATCAGGCTGATCGGCGTCGCCAAGCCCAGGGCGCACGGGCAGGCGATGACGAGCACGGCGACGGTCGTCACCATCGCGAAGTTCACCGCCGGCTCCGGCCCGAAGTTGAACCACGCGAGGAACGTCAGGACGCCGAGGATCATCACCGACGGCACGAAGTAAGAGGAGATTTTGTCCACGAGCCGGCCGACGGGCGGCTTGGAACTCTGCGCCCGCTGTACCATCTCGACGATCTGCGCGAGGGCCGTGTCCGCGCCCACCTTCGTCGCGCGGAAGGTGAACGCGCCCGTCTTGTTGACGCTCGAACCGATGACGGCGTCGCCCGGCCTCTTGTCCACCGGCACTGACTCGCCGGTGACGATTGACTCGTCTATCGCCGACTCGCCTTCGAGGATACGGCCGTCGACGGGGACTTTCTCGCCGGGCCTGACGAGCACCGTGTCGCCGACGACCACGTCTTCGATAGGCAAGTCCAGCTCGCGCCCGCCGCGGACGACGCGGGCGGTCTTGGCCTGAAGCTCAAGGAGTTTCCTAATGGCCGCGCTCGAACGGCTCTTGGCGCGCATCTCCAGCGCCTGCCCGAGCAGGATGAGCGCGATGACGATGACCGCCACCTCGAAGTACATCCCCGAAGTGCCGGCGGGGAAGAGGCCGGGCGCGAGGGCGGCGACCGTCGAGTAGGCCCAGGCCGCGCCCGTCCCCAGCGCGACCAGCGTGTCCATGTTCGTGTTGTGGTTGCGCAGGCCGTTCCACGCGCTCTCGAAGAACTGGCGGCCCGACCACGCGAGCACCGGCAGCGTCGCGACCGCGGAGGCGAGGCCGATCAGGCGGTGGTAAGGCATCAGCGCCTCGCGCAAGCCGGGCACGAACTCGGCGAACATCAGGAAGAGCAGGGGGAGGCCGACCGCGGTCGCGAACCAGAACTTCCGCATCATCGTGCGGTAGCTCCGGGCCTGCGCCTCTTCGGCGTCAACGCCGCGGGTCTCGCCCTGCCTGGCGTCGCTCGCCCGCGCCGCCCCGCCGTGATGAGCGTGGGCTTCCGCGTGGTGCTCGTGCGGGGCCGCGCCCGCGGCCTCTCTTGCGCGGGTCAGTTGCACGGTGGCCGCCGCGCCGCCACCGCAGCAACTCCCCCGGGTCGCCTCGCCGGCGTCGAATTTCGCCTTGCACCCCGCGGAGCAGAAGTAATACCGCTCGCCGTCGCGCTCACTCGCCCCCGCGGCCGTCGCCGGGGCGACTGTCATCCCGCACACCGGGTCGACGAACCCGGTCTTTTCCACCGCCGTCGCTTTCATCTTCTCCCCTCTCCCCGAACCCTGCCGCCCGCCGCGGCACGGTTCGTCTCTCGCCTTCTCTCACCCCTCCCGAGAACCGATGCGTTAAGTATAAAGTCTGGACTCGGCTACAGAGTCAAGCGTGAAATTTTCGCCTTGAAAAAGAAGCGGGGGC
>JALZHT010000648.1 GCA_030860645.1 Acidobacteriota bacterium | reverse complement strand
GCAACAAGTCGCGCGGGCTGGAGATCGAGGACTTGCCGAACACGCACTTCCTGCCGCCCGTCGCCTACGAGGAGCTGCCGCGCTACGCCGCCGGCTTCGACGTCTGCGTGCTGCCGTGGGAGACCGGGCAGGCGTTCACCTCCTACGGCTCGGCCATCAAGGTGCGCGAGTACCTCGCCACGGGCAAGCCGGTCGTCATCTCGCCGCTGCCCGAGTACGAGCCGATGCGCGGCGTGCTCCGCATCGCGCGCTCGCGCGAGGAATTCCTGCGCCTCGTCGAAGAGGCGCTCGGCGAGCGGGGCACGGAGGCGGCCCGCGCCCGCCAGGAGTCCGTCCGCGGCGGCACCTGGGACGTGCGCGCCGAGTGGGCGAGCGCCCTCATCCAGAAGGCGCTCGAAGAGAAGGAGAGGCGGCGGAAAACATAACCACAGAGACGCGGAGACACGGTTAAGAATAAAACCGTGTCTCCGCGTCTTGTGGTTTAAATCCGTCTTGGGCGCGCCGGGATGTCGAGTGGCATACTTTGAGATCATCGGTGAGATAACTGATGTGAGGCCATCGCTGTCGGGCGGAGGATTCGTGACCTCGCGCGGCCGCGCGAGCAGTACGGGCCGGGCCGCCGGCGGAAGTTGAAGGGTACTGCCACGGTGCGGCTCCGGAGTGGTAGGATACGCAAGGTCGAACGGCGTAGGCAAAAGGAAGGTCAAGATTAAGCGTTACCTGGATTAGTAGTATGGGGCGAAAGAAGAGCGAGCCGCGGTTCGTCGTCTGCGTGAGGAACGAGGACTGCGAAGACCTGGAGCCGAGGAAGATTTATCGGGTCTTGCCGGACGAGGCGGCCGCCGCCGACGGCCTGCTCCGGGTCGTTGACGAGTCCGGCGAGGATTACCTCTACCCGGCGGAATACTTGATGGTCATCGAACTGACCCGGGATTTAGAAAAGGCCCTGCTATCGGCCGCGTAAACAAGCCCTCCACGACTCGTCGCCCGCCGTTTAGAACTCACTTATCTCATGTGCGGAATCGCCGGACTCGTCACGACCGACCCCGAGGCGCGCATCCGCGCGATGCTCGACGCCGTCGCACACCGCGGGCGCGACGACGAGGGCGTGTGGACTTCGGAAGTCGCCGACGACGAAGGCCGCCGCGTCTGCCTCGGCCACCGGCGGCTGTCGATCATAGACACCAGCGAGGCCGGCCACCAGCCGTTCGTCTCCGACGACGGCCGCTACGTGCTGACCTACAACGGCGAGCTGTACAACTTCCGCGAGCTGCGGCGCGAACTCGAAGGCAAGGGCCACGCCTTCCGCACCGACTGCGACACCGAAGTGCTGCTGAAAGCCTTCGCCGAGTGGGGCGAGGGCTGCCTGGCGCGCCTCAACGGCATGTTCGCCTTCGCCGTCTGGGACGCGCGCGAGCGCGCGCTGACCGTCGCGCGCGACCGCCTCGGCGTCAAGCCGCTCTACTACGCCATCGCGCGCGGGGTGGACGGCGCGGCGGACTCCTTCGTCTTCGCGTCCGAGGCGAAGGCGATCTTCGCGAGCAGGCTCGTGCGCGCCGCGCTCGACCCCGAGGGCCTGCACCAGCAACTCACCTTCCTCTGGACGCCCGACCCGCACACGCTCTTCCGCGACGTGCGCAAGCTCCCGCCCGCGCACGTCCTGCGCTGGCAGGCGGGCCGCGTCAGCCTGCGCGAGTGGTGGGACGTGAGCTTCGACGAGATCGAAGAAGGGAAGGGTGAGAAGTGGTGGCGCGACCGCGTGCTCGAAGCCCTCTCGCGCGCCGTGCGGATGGAGATGGTCGCGGACGTGCCGCTCGGCTCGTTCCTCTCGGGCGGGGTGGACTCCTCGGTCGTCACGGCGCTGATGGCGCGACACTCGGACGGCCGCAAAGTTTCGACCTACACGGTCGCCATCGAGCCGGAAGACCTCCGCTACGACATCATCCCGGACGACGCGCGCTGGGCGCGGCAAGTCGGGAAACTGCTCGACGCCGACTACCACGAGATCGGCCTGAAGCCGGACGTGGCCCGGCTTCTGCCCATGCTCGTCCGCCACGTCGAGATGCCGGTCATAGACATGGCGATCTCGTCCTACCTCGTGTCCGCCGAGGCGCGCGAGACGATGACGGTGATGCTCTCGGGGATGGGCGGCGACGAGGTCTTCGCCGGCTACCCACGCCAGCTCGCGATGCAGTTGGCGCGCGCCGCCGACCTCGTCCCCACGTCGGTGCGCCGGCCCCTGAGCGGCACGCTCGCCTCGGTGCTGCCCGGCGGCCGGCCGGGCCGCTTCACGGCGCTGCTGCGCAACGCCAAGAAGTTCGCGCGCAGCGCCGCCCACGACTTCGAGGGGCGCTACCTCGGCTTCGGCACCTACTTCACGGACGAGATGAAGGCCGCGCTCTACACGGACGAGCTGCGCGAGGCGACTCGCGGCCTCGACGCCTACCAGTACCACCGCCGCTACTTCGCGCGCGCGCGCCGCGCCGCCCCGCTCAACCGTCTGCTCTACGTCGATTTAAAAACTTTTCTGCCGTGCCTGAACCTCGACTACACGGACAAGACCTCGATGGCGGCGACGCTCGAAGTCCGCGTCCCGCTCCTCAACCACGAGTTGGTCGAGCTGGCGGCGCGGATGCCGCCGGAACTCAAGCTCAAGGGGCTGCGGCGCAAATACATCCTCAAGCGCGCCGCCGAGACGCTGCTGCCGCGCGAGGTGGTGTGGCGCAGGAAGGCGGGCTTCGGCGCGCCCGTCCGGGCCTGGCTGCGCGGCCCCCTGCGGCCGCTCGTCGCCGAGCTTTTGTCCGAAGAGGCGGTCAGTCGCCGCGGCCTCTTCCGCCCGCGGGAAGTCCGCCGCGTCGTCGAAGCCAACCTCTCCGGCCGCGAAGACTACAACCTCCAGGTGCTCCAACTCCTCACCCTGGAGATGTGGCACCAGGAATTCATCAGGCAGTAGGCGGCAGGGAAGCCGCTGGGCAGGGGCTTCCC
>JALZHT010000647.1 GCA_030860645.1 Acidobacteriota bacterium | reverse complement strand
CGTGGGAGTCGCGCCCCGGCGGCAAGGGCCGCCCCGCCGACCTCCTCGCCGCGGCCGGCCCCTTGTGGAAGCCCGTCGGCCCGGCCCCGACCACCTCGGGCTTTCACGGCAACTGGGGCGCGACGAGCGGGCGCATCAACGCCGTCGCCGTCCACCCGACCAACCCGCGCGTCGTCATCGTCGGCGCGTCCACCGGCGGCCTCTGGCGCTCGGCCGACGGCGGGCTGACGTTCGCGCCCGTCAGCGACGACCAGGTTGATCTGGCCGTCGGCTCCGTCGCCTTCTCGCGCTCGAACCCTTCAATCGTCTACGCCGGCATGGGCGACCTCGACAACTCGTTCGTCGGGACGGGCGTGCTGAAGTCCTCGGACGGCGGCCTGACGTGGGCGCGCGTCAGCAACGCCTCGCTCCCCGCCCGCGGCATCGTCGCCGACATCGCCGTCGACCCGTCGAACCCGGGCCGCGTCTACGCGGCGCAGACCGTGTCCCTCGACGCGGCCAACAACACCTTCGCCTCGGGCGGCTTCTACCTCTCGGCCGACGGCGGCGTCAACTGGGCGAAGACCCTCGGCGGCAGGGCGCGCAGCCTCGCCGTCCACCCGTCGAACCCGCAGACGCTCTACGTCGCCCTGAGCGCCGCGGACGGCGCGGGCCAGCCCGGCGTCTACAAGTCTACGAACGGGGGCCAGACGTGGGGCCTCGTCTACGCCTCGCCCTTCGGCGCGAACACGCGCGACATCCGCGTGGCCGTCACGGCGGCCGACCCCGAGCGCGTCTACGCCTACTCCGGCGCGCGCACGCCGCGCGAGGTGCGCCTCGAAGTGAGCGCCAACGGCGGCGAGAGTTGGACGGAGCGCGGCACGGCGGGCGTCGTCGGCCTCGACCCCGGCCAGTTCGGCTACAACACCTACCTCCACGTCAGCCCCGCCCACGCCGACACCGTCTACGTCGGCTCGCGCGACATCTACAAGAGCACCAACGGCGGGCTTTCGTGGGCGAACCTCACCCGGAACTTCACGGGCGACGGCGGGTGCGCCCCGTTCTGCTACACGCCCCTGCGCTCGAAGACGCACCCCGACCAGCAGGCGTTCGCCTTCGCGCCCGGCAACGCCCAGGTCATCTACGCCGGCAACGACGGCGGCCTCTCGCGCTCGACCGACGGCGGCGCGACCTTCCACTCGCTCAACGCGACGCTCTCGCTCACGCAGTTCGTACACCTCTCGCTCCACCCGACCGACGCCTCGCGCTCCTACGGCGGCACGCAGGACAACGGCACGCAGCGCCGCGCGCCCGGCACGAACGAGTGGGTCGAGTTCAACGAGGGCGACGGCGGCCGCTCCGTCATCAACCCGCGCGACCCCTCGATGGTCTTCTCGACCTACATCTTCGGCAACATCAACCGCAACACCCACCACGGCCTCTCTTACTACACGATCATCGCCACCGACGAGACCTTCGGCGAGGGCGGCCCCGGCTCCTCCCCCCGCATCGCCTTCTACCCGCCCTTCGTCGGCAACGGCGTTGACAGTAAGCTCTACTTCGGCACCTGGCGGCTCTTCGTCTGCACGAACTGCCACGACCCGGCGCGCCACGCCTTCAGCACGCCGCCCGCCGACTGGGCGGCCCCCGCCGGCGCGCTCGATCTGACCCGCGGCGTCACCCTCCAAGGCACGGACGTTTTGACCGCCATCGGCGTCGCGCGCTCGAACACGAACGTCATCTACACCGGCTCGGCCTTCGGGCGCGCGATGGTCAGCCGGGACGGGGGCGCGACGTGGGCGGACATCTCGGCCGGACTGCCGAACCGCGTCATCGAGAGCATCAGCGTCCACCCCGCGAACCCTTCGGTCGCCTACCTCACCGTCTCCGGCTACGGGTCGGGGCACGTCTTCAAGACGACGAACGCCGGCGCGGCGTGGGCCGACGTGAGTGGCAACCTGCCGAACGTCCCCGCCGGCGCGTTCCTCATCGACCCGCGGAACAACTCGACCGTCTACGCCGGCACCGACATCGGCGTCTTCCGCTCGACGGCGGGCGGCGGCGTCTGGGAGAGCTTCAACGACGGGATGCCGCCGGCCGTCGTGACGGCCTTCGCCGCCCAGGCCAACGGGCGCATCCAGGCGGCCACCTACGGCCGCGGCGCGTACGAGTTCGTCCCCGGCCTCTCGGTCGTCTCCTTCTCCGCGCCGGCGTTCGCGGCCTCCGAATCCGACGGCCGCGCCCGGCTCACCGTCACCCGCACCGACCCGGCGGCCCCGGCCTCGGTCGAATACGCCACCGCGGACGGCACGGCCGGCGAGCGCGCCGACTACACGACCGCGCGCGGCACGCTCCTCTTCGCCGCGGGCGAGGCGACGAAGACGCTCGACGTGCCCGTCTCCGACGACCACTTGCAGGAGCCGCCCGAGACGTTCGCCGTCACGCTCAGCAACCCCTCGGGCGCGACGCTCGGCGCGACGCCCGCGGCCACCGTCACCCTCGGCAGCAACGACGCGGCCACCGCCCCCAGCCCCGTCAAGTGGGAGTCGTTCGACTCGCGCTTCTTCGTCCGCCAGCACTACCTCGACTTCCTCGGCCGCGAGCCGGACGCGCCGGGCCTCAACTTCTGGAAGAACCAGATTGACCAGTGCGGCGCGAACGCGGCCTGCGCCGAGGCGCGCCGCATCAACGTCTCGGCGGCCTTCTTCCTCTCCATCGAATTCCAGGAGACGGGCTACCTCGTCTACCGCACGCAGAAGGCGGCCTTCGGCGACCTGCCGGGCAAGCCCGTCCCCGTCACGCGCCTCGCGATGCTCGTCGGGTCGCGGCGGATCGGGGAGGGCGTCGTGGTCGGCGTCGGCGACTGGCAGGCGCGGCTCGAAGCGAACAAGCGCGCCTACTTCGAGGCCGTCGCGGCGTCCGCCTCCTTCGCGGCCCGCCACCCGCTGTCGCTCAACCCCCAGCAGTTCGTCGCCGCGCTCAACGCGAACGCCGGCGGCGCGCTCTCGC
>JALZHT010000646.1 GCA_030860645.1 Acidobacteriota bacterium | reverse complement strand
CCCCCGCGCACGCCAGCGCCCACGGCGCGAAACACGCCGCGAGGGCCGCGGCCGTCAGCGCGAACGGCGCGAGCCGACCGCGGGCTTTGAGGGCGAGGAAGGCCGCCTCGCTCAACACGACGAGCCAGCCGTAGTAGTGCGTGTAGACGAGCAGGAGGTTGACGAGGAAAAGCGCAAGCAGAATCCACTTCGGCGCGCGCCCGGCGTTGATGTATCGCGCGAAGAGCCAGAGCGACGTGAGCGTGAGGAGCAGCAGCAGGCTGTACATCCGCACCTCCTGCGCGTACTTGATGAGGAAGCCGTTGGCGGCCGCGAGCAGCAGGGCGAGCCGGGCCTCGCCGCCCGTCAGGCGCAACTCGCGCGCGAGCAGCAGGAAGGGGACGACGTAGGCGGTCGCGGTCAGGACGGGGAAGAGCCGCAGCCAGAGGAGCGATTCGCCGCCCGCGGCCACCCACAGCTTGAGCAGCGCGTAGAAGAGCGGCGGGTGGATGAGGTCGGCGGCGACGAACCGCCACAGCTCGCCCCACGGGTGGCGCGCGGCGTGGACGCCGAAGACCTCGTCGAACCAGAGGCACGACCCGTTCAGACGCCAGAGCCGCGCCGCGGCGTAGAGCGCGACGAGGGCTGCGACGGGGAGCGCGCGTCCGGGCAAAGGACTTTTACGAAAGGTCGTCGGGCGGGGCCGCGTCGTCTTCGCCCTCGGCCTCGGCCTCTTCCCCGCCCTCGGCCGGTTGCAGCACGGCCTCGTTGAGGCGGGCCATCAGCCAGTGGAGGAAGACTTCGGCCTCGCGGCCCTTGCCCGTCCAGCGGGCGCGGTCGAACATCGTGAGCGCCATCGCCAGCGCGTGGTGCTGGCCGGCGCGGTCGCCCGCGAACTCGAACTGGCGGTAGAGCCGGTCAATGACGCCGACGCTCGCGCGCGCCGTCTCTTCGTCGCGGAAGCCGAGCTTGTTGGCGAAGAACTTCGAGTAGACGTTCTGCGGGTGCGCCGTCGAGGTGTAGAGGTCGAAGTAGCCGGAGACCAGCCCCGCCTCCTGCAACACCGACCCGACGTAAGAGGGGCGCGACCCCGTGATGATCGCGATGTCCTCGACCTCGCCCATCCCCGACAGGAAGAGCGAGATGATCTGATCCTTCTTCGAAGGCTTGTTCGACGCCCGCTTCGGCCGCTCCTCCGCGGCCTTCCCCTTTTTCGCTTTGCTGCTCATCGCTGCGGAACCCTCCCTTCCGTCCCCTCCGGTACTACCCATCCGTGGCTACTTTATCACCTCGAACTCAAAATAGATTGTCTTCCCGCGGACGACGAAGCACAGGTACTGCTCCCAGAAGCGGCGCAGGAAGCGCGCCGAAGGGTAGCGGTTGCACAGGTTGACCAGCAGCTCGAAGCCGAGCGCGCGCCAGAGCTTGAGCATCGTCACGCGGATCACGCGCGGGCGGAGCCGCACGTGGCTGTAGAAGTCGAAGTCGGGGCGGTCGCCGGTGAAGTAGGCGAAGGACTCGGTCGTGAGGTGGTGCTTGTGCGTCGGGTCGGTGTAGGAGGCGATGTCGGAGAAGTGCGGGGTGTCGAGGCGGATGATGGCGCCGGGCCGGGCGATGCGGTGCAGCTCGGCCACGACGGCCAGCACGTCCTCGACGTGCTCGATGACCTGGTTGCCGATGATGAGGTCGAACTCGTCGTCGGGGAACGGGTAGGGCACGCGGTCGAGGTCGTGGATCACGTCGGCCCCGGTGCGCGGGTTGCTATCAAGCCCGACCGCCCCCGGCGTCTTGTGCTTCCCGCAGCCGACGTCGAGCACCTTCAGAGGCGCCGGCCCGCTCCCCTTCGCTTCGACGGCTCTCACGGCGGCGAGTTTATCTCAAGCGGGGTTTTGGGTGTTAGGTGCCGGGTGCCGGTTAAAATTATCAGGTTCAGTAAAGACAAAAAACTGAAAACTGGAAAGTGATGGCTGACTACTTTTTTTTGGAACCCGCCGGCCGGGCGGGGCGTGAAGGGGGCGTGAAAATCTATTTCGGGAGGTCTCTCGGTCTATGATGCGCCTGGCACTGTTGACGCTCTTCGCGCTGTTGCTGGTGTCGCCCGACGCGGCGCTGGCGCAGCAGCCGCCCGCCCCGTCCGCCGCCCCCGCGCCGCCCGCGCCCGAGACTTTCAACGCCTTCTCGCTGCTCGGCGGCGACAACTTCCTCGGCGTCCACGCCGAAGAGATCACGCGCGAGAACATGAAGGAGTACGGCCTCTCGGGCGAGCCGCGCGGCGTCGGCGTCCGCTCGGTCGTCAAGGGCAGCCCGGCCGAGCGCGCCGGCCTGCGCGAAAGGGACGTGATCGTGCGCTTCGACGGCGAGGCCGTGACGAGCGTGCGCAAGCTGACCCGCCTGATAGACGAGTCGGCCCCCGAGCACGCGGCCCGCCTCACCATCCTGCGCGGCGGCTCGCAGCAGGAGGTCGCGGCCACGCTCGGCCGGCAGGAGGGCTTCATGCCCCGGCTCGAAGGGGCGCGGCTCCTCCCGGCCGACCCCGAGGTGACGCGCCGCTGGACCGAGGAGTGGCAGAAGTACGGCGAGGAGTGGCAGAAGCGCGGCGACGAGCTGCGCAAGCAGCTCGAAGAGATGCAGCGCGACCACCCGGGCGGCTTCGCGCTCGTCGCCGGCGCGGGCCGCCGCATCGGCGTCGCCACCAGCCCGCTCGGCAAGCAACTCGCCGACTACTTCGGCGTCTCGCACGGCGTGCTCGTCAACTCGGTCGAGTCGGGCAGCCCGGCCGACAAGGCGGGCCTCAAGGCGGGCGACGTGTTGACGGAGGCGGACGGCGAGCGCGTCGAGGACGGGGGCGACCTGATGCGCCTCATCAACCGCCGCGAAGAGGGCGAGGTCACGCTGACCTACGTCCGCGACAAACAGCGCCGCACCGTGCGCCTCACGCCAGAGCGCCGACGGCCGCAGTCGTTCACCATCGGCCCCGGCGCGGTGCACGTCGCGCCCCCCGTCGTGCAC
>JALZHT010000065.1 GCA_030860645.1 Acidobacteriota bacterium | reverse complement strand
GCCAGGGGAAGGCCATCATCCCGCCGCGCGGCCGCACCCAGCCGAGGTCTTCGGCGTGCTCCGCGAAGAAGCGGTCGAGGAGGTTGAGGTTGGCGGAGGCGACGCGGCGCGCGCGGGCGAAAATCTTTTCGCGGTGGCGCAGCGCGACGACGGCCAGCTCCTCGCCGAGCGCCGTGTTCGAGATGGTGAAGTACCCGCGCGCGTCCGCGTACTGGCGCAGGCGCGCCTCGTCGCGCTCGACGATCCAGCCGACGCGCAGGCCGCTCGTCGAGAGCGACTTCGAGAAGCTGCCCAGCACGGTCGCGCGCGGCAGGCGGGCCGCCGACTCCGTTTCGCGCCCGTGATAGACGGGGTGGTAGACTTCGTCGGCGACGAACTGGATGCCGCGCCCGGCCGCGAAGTCGTGCAACTCGCGCAGCTCCTCGTCGCTCAGGGTCGCGCCCGTCGGGTTGTGCGGCGTGTTCACGAGCAGCAGCTTCGTCCGGCCGTCGGCCAGCTTTTTAATCTCGTCCGGGTCGGCGCGGAAATCATTCTCGCGCCGCAGGCGGTAGAAGCGAGTCTCCAGGCCGAGCAGGCCGGGGACGACCGCCGTCGGCGGGAAGAGCGGGGCGGGGAGGATGACGTTCGCGCCGGGTTCGGCGGCGAGGAAGAAGAGGAGCAGCAGGGCCTCGGAAGCGCCCGTGACGACCTGCACCTGTTCGGCGGCGACGCCCTGCGCCTCGGCGATGGCCCGGCGCAGTTTGTCGGAGCCGGTCGCGTTCGTGTAAACCAATTCCGTCTCCAGCAGCGACTCACGCTCGTCGGCGCTGATTAGCCCGAGTAGCTCGCGGGCCGTCCAGTGCGGCCCCGTGCTCGAAGCGAAGTCGAACTCGGGCGGCGTGCCGGCGAAGTGATACTCGTTAAGCCACTGGTCGAGCAGGAAAGCCGGTATCTCCATTATCATGCTCCTTTTTTAAGCAGAAGAAAGACGGTTAAGGCGAGGATGACAAGCCGGTCTGTCGCCAAACCGTGGAGTTACGTCCGAAGCGAGGAGGATTTATTCCGGAGAATTGTACGCATACAATTTGACAGAAGTTCGACATTGTCGCTAATATAATCGGCGACAATCAGGCTGTCAACAAAATACTTCACCATGACAATTTGGAGTCCAGATTTAAGCCGCTACGGCGGGCCGCGCTATGTGGCGATTGTCGAGGCGATTGCCGAAGGCGTCGAACACGGCCGCCTCAAACCCGGCGATCAGATGCCGACGCACCGCGACCTGGCGAACCGTTTAGGCGTCACCATCGGCACGGTCACGCGCGCCTACGCGGAGGCGGCGCGGCGCGGGCTGCTCGTCGGCGAGACCGGCCGCGGGACGTTCGTGAAGGGGAACCTTTTCGAAGACTGTCTCGCCACGCCCTCGGCGGCCGAAGACGACGCGTTGATTGATTTGAGTTTGAACATCCCGCCGCTCTCGATCAGCGACCAGTTGGGGCAGGCGTTAACGAAAACACTCTCCGGCCTCTCTGCGCGCCACGGCCTCTCGGCCCTGCTCGGCTACCAGCCCGCCGCCGGGGCCGAGCGGCACCGCGCCGCGGGGGCCGAGTGGGTGGCCCGCGCCGGGATGGAGGCGCGCCCGCAGCAAGTCCTCGTCTGTAGCGGCGCGCTGCACGCCATGACGGTCGTCTTCTCCACCCTGACCAACCCCGGCGACACGGTCTTCACCGAGAGCCTGACCTACCCCGGGATGAAGAACCTCGCGCACCTCCTCAAACTGCGTTTGCAGGCGCTGCCGGTGGACGACGACGGCATCGTGCCCGACGCTTTCGACGAGGCGTGCCGGCGCGACCCGGCCAGGGTGCTCTACACGATACCGACGATTCAGAACCCTTTGGGGACGGTGATGCCGGAGGCCCGCCGCCGCGAGATCGCGGCCGTCGCCGCGGCGCACGACGTGGCAATCGTCGAGGACGACGTGCACAGTTTTATGCTGCCGAGTCCGCCGCCGCCGCTCGCCTCATTCGCGCCGGAGAACAGCTACTACATCATGAGCACGTCGAAGAGCATCGCGGGCGGGATGCGCGTCGGCTACCTGGTGGCCCCCGAGCGGATGGTCGAGCCGCTGGCGACCTCGCTGCGGGCGACGATCTGGATGGCCGCGCCGCTGATGGCCGAGATCGCCTCCGAGTGGATTAAGGACGGGACGGCCGACCGGCTGGTGGAGCAGAAGCGGGCCGAAGCCGCGGCCCGCCAGGAGATCGCCGGGCGCGAACTCGAAGGGTTCGCCTTCGACGCGCACCCGCTCAGCTTCCACCTCTGGCTGCACCTGCCCGAGCCGTGGCGCAGCAACGAATTCACCGCGCAGCTCAGACGCCGGGGCGTCGCCGTCACGCCGTCCGAGGCGTTCGTCCCCGGGCGCGAGGAAGCGCCCCACGCCGTGCGCGTCTGCCTCGGCGCGCCGCGCAGCCGGGCGCAGCTCGAAAGCGGCCTCCGCGTCGTCAGAAGCGTCTTGCGGGGCACGCCCGACCCCTGCCTTTCTGTCCTCTGAATCGGGCAACCGCCGCTAACCCTCGGGGTAGAAAACAAAGAGCACGCAACCCGCGGCGCTCTGCGGCCGGTGCGACGAGCCGGCCGGGTTGTGGATGAACGTCCCCGCCGGGTAATCTCTCACGCCGTCGTTAAAGACGCCCGCGACGACGTAGACCTCCTCCGGCCCCGGCTCGTGCACGTCCAGCACCTCGAAGCGGCTGCCCGGGTCCATCTCAAGCACCTGCGCCCTGGCCCCGTTCTCCCCCTCCCACAGGTGGCGGAGGCGAACCCCTTTGAACAACTCCCGCACGGGCGCTCCTTCCAGCGCCGCCCAGGTCACTTCGGACATGACGTTCCTCCCGTCCTCACTCGTACACGATGGGCATCATCATTGAGATGAAGCCGAAACCTTTTCACGAGCCGCGTTCAGGGCGCTCACCAGCGCGTCAACTTCGCGCTCGCCGGTGCGGTAGTTCGTGACGCAGGCCCGGATGACAGTCCTGTCCCCGGCGAGGCGCGTGACCGAGACCCACGCCCGCCCGGAGGAGACGACTTCATCGCGGACGGCCTGAAGGTAAGCCGCCGACGCGCCCCGGCGCGGCGCGCGGTCAACGAAGCACACGACGGCCAGCGCCGGGTCGTTGACGACGCGCCAGCCCGACGCTTCCAACTTCTCGCGCAGGTCATCGGCGACCGCGACGTGCCGCCGGATGACTTCGGCGTAACCCTCCCAGCCGGCCACGGCCAGCGTGAGGAATAGCTTCAGGCCCGTGAAGCGCCGCGACCACTGCATTGAGCGCATGAAGGGGTTCGCCACGTCCGGCCCCGCCGAGTTGAGGAGCGGCATGTAGGCGGTCGAGACGTGGAAGGTGCGTCCGAGGATTTCGGGGTGGCGCGTCAGGTAAAGCCCCGCGCCGCGCGGGACGGAGAGCCACTTGTGTGGGTCGAAGGTGATCGAATCGGCCAGCTCGATCCCGTCGAGCAGGCGGCGCAGTTCGGGGACGAGCACCGCGGCCCCGCCCCACGCGGCGTCAACGTGGAGCCACAGCCCTTCGCGCGCGGCCGTCTCCGCCGACTCCCGCAGCGGGTCGACCGCCCCGGCGCTGGTCGTGGCCGCCGTCGCCACGACGAGGAAGGGCAGCAGTCCCGCCCTCTTATCGCGTGCGATCTCGTCCGCCAGGCGGCCCGCGTCCATCCGCAGGTGGTCGTCAACCCCTACCTCGCGCACGGACTCCGTCCCCAGCCCGCACAGCCTGGCCGCCTTCCAGACCGAGTGGTGACCTTCCGCGGAGACGTAAAGCACCGGCTGAGCGGGGAGCGACCGCAGCCCCTTCTGCGTGAACTCGGGGAACGCGCGTGTGAGGGCGGTGAGCAGCGCCGTGTGATTGGCCTCGGCCCCGCCGGAGGTGAAGGTGCCGTCGGAGGCGGCGGGGTCGTAGCCGAACTTCTCGCAGAAGGCGCGCACCAGGAGTTGCTCGACCTCGGCCGCGCCGGGGCTATGACTCCAGACGGACAGTTGGGGGTTGAAGGCCGCCGCCAGCGCCTCGCCGGCGATCCCCATCGTGGCGGGGGCGGGGTCGTAGAGGCCGAAATAGCGCGGGTGCGGGGTGTGCGTCTGGTGCCGCAGTAAAATCCCGTGGGCGAGTTCGAGGGCTTCGAGCGGCTCCAAAGGGCGGTCGAAGTTGACGGCCCCGAGCGCCTCGCGCACCTTCGCCGGGTCTAAGTCCGGCTTGATGGGGAGGTCGTCCGTGTTGCTCAGGTAGCCTTCGACGGCTTCGACGACGTAACGCCAGACGCCGGAGCGCGCTTCCTTCTCCAGGAGCAGCGACGCCCGGGCTTGTCCTTCAGAAACTCGTCCGCTCATTCAATCTCCTCGAACACGGCCTCGCCGCCGCCCGTCGCGCCCGAAGTGAACTCCCACGTCTCCCTTAGCCTCAGCCGCGCGTCCGGCAAGACTTCGACCCGGGAGAGTCCCCGGCCGGTCTTCAGCTCCCCCGCGGCGGTGAGCTGCTGGAACCTCACGTCGAGTTCGCCGCGCTCGTCCGCCCGCGCGAGGAGCAGCCCCAGGACGATGGCCCCGCCCTGGTAGGTGGCCCACACGGCGTCGCCCTCCTGGCGGAAGTGAAAGCGCGCCGTCCCGGCCGGGGCGTCGCCGGCGGCCGAGTTGCCGGCGAGGATGAAGTGCCGGTCGTTGAGATTAAAGCTGGTAGACATCTGCCTGTCCGTGCCTCACTTTCGGAAGCTCTCTAAACGCTCGACGTACCACCGCGGGAAGCCGAACCGCTGAGCCAGCTCGACCAGCCCGTTGACGTAGTCGGCGTTGACCCCCCCGCCGTCCGCGGGCGGGGCCACGTAGCACAGGGCCGGCACCCAACCGCCGTCCGCCGCCTCGACCAGCACGGCTTCGGGGAAATACTGGGTGGTCAGAGTGGAGTTCGACTTGTCGTAGAGGCGGGCCAGCGCCTCGTGTGTGGCGGCGACGAGGAGGCCGTAGACGCTGTGCCGGTCGGAGGGCACGAGGTTGCCGCGCGCGGCAATCCGGATGTCGTAGCCGGGGAGCTTCGCCACCTGCCAGCGCTCCGGCTCCAGCCCGTACCTGCGGAGGATTTCGAAGTCCATGAAGAGTCCGTAGAAGAAGACCCACACACGCCCGTCGTTCATCACAGCGACACCTCGTTTCTGATTCCTGAGACAGCGCGAGTCGAAATTCGCCGCCGCCTGTTTCAGAGGGCGGCGAGCCGTTCCACGGCGGCCGCCGCCTTCTCCTCGCGGAAGGCGATTCCGGCCCGGAGCAGCGCCTTGACGAGCGGGTGCGCGCCCTCCAACTCGACGACGCCCTCCGTGTAGGACGCGCCCGGCACGAAGAGGGTGGCGACGTAGAAGCGGTGGCCGGGGAGCTGTAAGACCCTCGGCTCGCCGTCCTGATCCTTGCCGACCACCTTCAGCCCGCTCTCGTCCACGACACTCTGGAAGGCCGGGTTGATGCCGAAGTTGCAGTAGTAATATTCTTCAATCTCCGTGCGGCCGTAAACCCGGGCCGGGAAGCTTCCGGGGAGCAGGTTGATCTTGAGCGTCTGGTGCGCGACGGGGCAGACGAGGGCCGTGAGCAGCGGCGTCCCGGCCTCGGGGGCGTACTCTTCGTGCACGGCGTCGGCGATCCCCATCACGTTGCGCGCGTATTCGAGGACGATGTGCTGGAACCCGGCGCACGTCCCCAGCAGCGGCCACCCGCGCTCGCGCGCGAAGCGGATGCCGCCGAGCGCGCCTTCGAGACTGAGGTACGGGCTCCCGGGGCTGGCCCACAGCGCGTCCATCTGCCCGAGGTGTGCCTCGACGTTTGTCCCCTCCAGCGAGGGCGTCGGAACCCAGTTGACCTCCGCCGCCACGCCCAACTCTTCCGCCGCGCGCTCGATCATCACGACCGCGGCGTGCTGGGCGCGTCGGTACTCGGGGAGCTGGTCGCCGATGAGTCCCACCTTCAGCTTCTTGTCCATTCTCGTTTCCTTTCCGCCTTCATTATTCCTCGATGGCCCCGCGCCTACCCCGCAAGTGCTGTCGGAACGTGTAGCCCGGGTCGGCGGAACGCCGCGCGAGGTACTCGGCGAACCCCAACTGTGCGCGGAGCGTCTCGCCGTCCCGAATCAGTTGCGCCTGCCGTCGCTCGGTCTGCCAGATGGCGCGCGCGGCCTCCAGGAGTTCTTCGACGGCCGCGCGCGGCGCGAACAGGCAACCGTCGTCGTCGGCGAAGACGACATCCTCCCCGGTCACTTCGAAACCGCCGACGCGGGCCGAGCGCAGGGCATTCGGGTCTCGCGGGTCGAGCCTCTGAGGGCCGGAGGGCCACGCGCCGTAGCTGAAGACCGGCAGCCCGATCTCCCTGAGTTCCGCCGTGTCGCGGTGCGCGCCCCAGACGACGATGCCGTGCAGCCCGCCGCCCCGCACCTCCAGGGCCGTCAAGTCGCCGACGCAGCCCTCGTCCGCCCGCCCCCCGTTATCTATGACGAGCACGTCGCCGGCCTCCGCCGTTTCTAACGCCTCCAGGAAAATGTCAACGCTCCCGTAATGCCTGGCGGGGAGCGCCCGACCCGTGAGGCGGCTGCCGGCGACGACCGGGCGGAGCCCCGGGGGGGCGACGCGTAGCGGCACGTTCAGCCGGATAAAAGCGTCCGCGAGCAGCGGCGTAGATAGCTCCGAAAACCTTTCGTGCAGCGTTCGGTTGTCCATCTCAATGTCCTCCGCGCCGGTTCATCTGATTGACTCGCCCGGCCTGAGCAGTCAGCCCGCCTGTGCCGTCGGCGACGCGGCCCGCCTCATAACCCCTCGACGGCGATCATCCGCGTGCGCGTGATGGCCTGACGCAGGGCCTTCGCCTCCGCGTACTCGACCGAACTCCACCAGCCCGTGGCCTGCGCCAGGGAAGGGAACTCAAGGATGACGATGCGCCTGGGCTGCCACCCGCCTTCGAGAGTTTCCACGGGCCCGCCCCGCGCGAGGTAGCGCCCGCCGTGGGCGGCGATGGTCGGCGGGACGATTCGCCTGTAGACCTCGTACTGTTCGGCGTCTAAAACTTCGACCTCGGCCACGATGTAAGCTGACATAGAGCGCCTCCCCGACCCCGGCCGTCCGCGAGTCGGCGGCAGTATGCGCGCGGCGGGCGGGAAAAGTCTTTGGGCGGCGCTCAATATTTCTTAGTAATTCTTAGAGCGGCTTTCAAATGTGCGGGGGCGCTGAGAAATCCTATAGGGGCGGGGCGAGAAGTGCGAAGAAAAATTGAGAGGCCGCCTAAAGACATTTCTCCGCGGCGCGTGTTGGAATGGGAGTGTGGGGGCTTTCGCTTATGGCTCTGAATGAAGAGACGGAAAACGGGGGCGTCGCGCTTCGGCCGGCGACGGCGGCGGACGCGCCGGCGCTGGCGAGACTGCGGTTCGAGTTCCGCTTAAGCACCGGCCCCGTGGTGGAGGCCGAGGCCGAGTTCGTGCGGCGTTGCAGTCGTTGGATGGAGGAGCGGCTCCGCGGGGGCGGGGCGTGGCGCTGCTGGATCGCCGAGCGGGATCACGCGCCGGTCGGACAGCTCTGGGCGCAGCTCATCGAGAAGATGCCGAACCCTTCGCCCGAGCTTGAGTACCACGCTTACCTGACGAACTTCTACGTCCGCGAGGACGCGCGCGGCCGCGGCGTCGGCTCGATGTTGCTGTCGGCCGCGCTGGAGTGGTGCCGGGCCAGGCAGGTGCACGCGGCGATTCTCTGGCCGACCGAGCGGAGCCGCCCCTTGTACCGGCGGTACGGCTTCGCCGTCCGGCAGGATTTGATGGAGTTAATCGTCGGAGGGAAGCGCCCGTGACGGCGCGTTCGCGGGATGAAGCGTTCAGCCGCCCGCGCCCGGTGCGCCGACGCGCCGCAACAACTCCCGGAACTCGGCGTCGGAGCGCAGCGCGTCGAACCTCGGGTTGACCCGCAGCCACAGGAGGTGCATGTCCCGCAGCTCGAAAGCCTTTTCGAGCCAGCGGTAGGCCGGCCGTCTTTCGCCGAGCCCCGCGTGGACGAGGGCCATGCTGTACGGCGGGACGTAGCGGCGTTCGCCCATCTGCCGCAATCCCTTCAGGGTCGCGCGCGCCTCGTGCGTCCTGCCCGAGACGGCGCAGGCGTGCGCCAGCGACGAAAGGATGACGGGGTCGCCGGCCGAAAGCTCGGACGCCCTGCGCAGCGAGGTGAGGGCGTCGTCATACTTCCCCTCTTGCTCCTGAACCGCGCCGAGGATGAGGTGCGAGCGGACGAACCCGGGGTCTACTTCGAGCGCCTTCCGCAGCTCCTCCTCGCTGCGCCTGAGCCACGTGCGCCCGCCGCCCGCCGCGCAAATCAGCAAGAAAGTGCAAGCGCAGGAATCCGGAAGCCGGGTAGCATCCGAGGGCCTTCGGCCGGCGGCCGGCCGCCGGTAAATTCCGACGGGAGGATTCAGTTCAATGAACGGTATAGTCTCCAGCGCCCCGGCCGCCGGCCCCGCGCCGCCCGCGGCCGAGGAGTCACGCGCCACGCGCGACGAGGAAGAGATTCGCGGCCGCGGGAAGCCCTTCAAGTCGCCCGACCGGCTGGACTCCGTTGACCTCCTCCGCGGACTCGTCATGGTCATCATGGCCCTCGACCACGTCCGCTTCTTCCTCCACCGGGATGTGCCGGCGGGCGTAGACCCGCTCGACCTGTCGGGCACCACGCCCGCGCTCTTCTTCACGCGCTGGGTCACGCACTTCTGCGCGCCCGTGTTCGTCTTCCTCGCCGGGACGGGCGCTTTCCTCTACGCGAGCCGCGGGAAGACGAAGGGCGAGACGGCGCGCTTCCTCCTCGCGCGCGGGCTGTGGCTCATCCTCCTGGAGTTCACCGCCGTCCGCTTCGGCTGGACTTTCAACCTTGATTTCAGCCTCAACTTCGCCGTCGTCCTGTGGGCGCTCGGCTGTTCGATGATCGCGCTCGCCGCCCTCGTCTACCTCCCGGCCCGCGCCGTCGCGCTCGTCGGCGTCCTGATGATCGCCGGTCATAACTCGTTCGACGGAGTCCGCCCCGAATCTTTCGGCGCGCACGCCTGGCTGTGGAAGGTGCTCCACACCAACGGGGCCATCAACCCGTTCCCCGGCTACACCTTCGTGGTGAACTACCCGCTCGTGCCGTGGGTCGGGGTCATGGCCGCCGGGTACGGCCTCGGCGCGCTGCTGCTGAGGGGGCGGGGCGAACGCCGCCGGTTACTCTTCAGACTCGGCGCGGCTTTGACCGCCGCGTTCGTCGTCGCCCGCGCGGTCAACGTCTACGGCGACCCGCGGCCCTGGGCGGCGCAAGGCGACTGGGTCTCGACCGCCCTCTCGTTCCTCAACTGCGAGAAGTACCCGCCCTCGCTCCTGTTCCTGCTGATGACGCTGGGGCCTTCCCTCGTCGCCCTGGCCTGGTTCGACCGCGACCCCGGCGCGCTGGCGCGGCCGCTCGTCGTCTTCGGCCGCGTCCCGCTCTTCTACTACCTGCTCCATTTCCCGCTCATCCACCTCGTCGCGCTCGCGCTCTCTTACGCGCGTTACGGGGAGGCGCCGTGGCTCTTCACCGGCCCGCCGTGGAGCCCGGGGCTGATGCGGGCGTTCCCCAAAGGGTACGGCTACGGGCTGGGCGTCGTGTACGCGGCCTGGGTCGCCGTGGTGTTGATGCTCTACCCGCTGTGCCGCTGGTTCGCGGGCGTGAAGCGGCGGAGGCGGGACGCGTGGCTCAGTTATCTCTGAAGGCGGCGTGAGGCTCAACGGCTGGGACGCCGATTCCGTGAACTGCCTGGGGAGGGCGGCGTATAAGCAACACGAGGGGAAACCTGATGCCCGACGTGGTTCGTCCCCCTCGCGCTTGCGCCGCGCCCCGGAGTTCTGATGAATCGCGTCCAAACTTATCTCGCAAGCCCGCTCGTCAAATTGTCGCGCTTCGACCACCCGGCCGCGGAGGGCCACAGCGACCCGGCGGAAGAATGTGCCGGCGGCTACTCGATCAACTTCGTCGAGCGGGGCGGCTTCACACTGCGCACGGGGCGGAGAGAGTGGCGGATGTCGCCGGGGATGATTTTCGTGACCCACCCCGGTCTGGTTTTCCGCTGCCGCCACGCGGAAGAAGTGCCGCAGGACGTGTGCTTCAACGTTGATTACGCGGAAGGATTCGCCGACGAGATCGGCGCGCCTGAGAAAGTTATTATCTTCACCGAGTTCCGCCGCACGCAGGACTACATCCTGAACCTGCTGGAGTCGACGCCGGAGTTCAACAACGGCAT
>JALZHT010000645.1 GCA_030860645.1 Acidobacteriota bacterium | reverse complement strand
CAGTGGCTCACCTCCAGCGACTCGATGCGCGCGCCCTTCACCTCGACCGACTCGCCCCACGCCAGCTCGTCCACCCCCGCGAAGCGGCGCACGAGGTCGCCGTTCCCCTTCTGCACGACGGCGCGGGCGCGGCGCGGCAGGCGCCGCAGGGTGGCGAGGTCCGTGTGGTCCATGTGCGCGTGCGAGACGAGCACGGCGTCGAGCGCGGGCAGTTCCTTCACGCCCAGCGCGGGCCGCACGAGGCGGCGCGGCCCCAGCGTCACGCCCCCGAAGCGCAAGCCCACGCGCGCGCCGAGCGCCGGGTCGGTTAAAAGCCAGGTGCCGTAAAAATTAATCAGCACCGTCGCGTGGCCGAGCCAGGCGACGGTCAGACGCTCGTCCGACCACTCGGCGGGGCGCGGGCGGTGCGGCGCGGGCCGCACCGGCTCGCGCGACTCGCGCACGCGATCCTTCACGAACCGCCCCGCGAACCTCCGCGCGAAACTCGTGTACGTCTTCAAATCTTTAACGGAAACGCTCATCGTGCGAGTTAGATGCGGCTGAAAGGGTTCCGGGTTCCGGGTTTTAGGTGCTGAGGGAAATACCTGCTTTTAACCAGCACCCGGCACCCTGTTTCCCCCCGGCACCCGCTTGTTGTATCCTTCCCAACGTTTCCCGAGTCTTCAAAACTCCATCCCGCACACGGAAACCGGAGGTTCTTTCACGATGCGCTCCAAAGCACGCGGCTTACTCCTGTCCGCCCTCCTCGTCTCGCTCCTGCCGCCCGCGACCGCCGCCGTCGTGGCGCAGCGCCGTGCCGCCGGCTCGGCCGCGCAGGCCCTCCACAGACTCTTCGACGAGGAGTGGGAGTGGACGATGCGCGAGTTCCCGACCTTCGCCTCGACGCTCGGCGACCGACGCTACAACGACCGCTGGACGGACGTGAGCCTCGCGGCCTACGAGCGTCGCCACCGCCACCGCCTCGACGTGCTCGAACGCCTCAAGCGCGTTGACCGCAACCGGCTCTCGGCGGCCGACCGTCTCAACTACGACCTCTTCCGGAAGGACTTCGAGCAGGCCGTCGAGGCGCACCGGTTCCGCGACTACCTTTTGCCCATCCACCAGCGCAACGGCATCCAGACCGAGGACGAGTTGACCGAACTGCTCCGCTTCCAGACCGTCAAGGACTACGAGGACTGGATCGCGCGGATGCGCGCCCTGCCGCGCTACATGGACGACACGCTCGCCCTCATGCGCGAGGGCAAGGCCGCCGGGCTGATGTGGCCGAAGATCACGCAGCAGCGCGTCCCCGCGCAGATTGATAAGCAGATCGTCGCGCGCCCCGAGGACAGCCCCTTCTACAAGCCGTTCCTCAAGTTCCACGCCGACATCCCCGAGGCGGAGCGGACGCGCCTCGCGGCGGCCGCGCGCGAGGCCGTCTCCGCGGCGGTCGTGCCCGCCTACCGCAAGCTCAAGGAATATTTCGTCGGCGAGTACCTCCCGGCCTCCCACGACCAGGTCGGCATCTGGCAGTGGCCGAACGGCGCGGAGGCTTACGCCTTCTACGCGCGCTCGTACACGACCACCCACCTGACGCCGCAGCAGATTCACGAGAAGGGGTTGGCGGAGGTCGCCCGCATCCGCGTTGAGATGCAGAAGGTGATGACGCAGGTCGGCTTTAAAGGTACTCACAAAGAGTTCTTCAAGAAGCTGCGCACCGACGACGACTTCTACTACAAGAAGCCCTCGGAACTGCTCGAAGCCTACCGCGCCATCTCGAAGCGCATTGACCCGCACCTCGTCAAAGTCTTCAAGACCATCCCGCGCATGCCCTACGGCGTCGTCCCCATCCCCGACAAGAGCGCGCCCGACACGACCACCGCCTACTACAACCAGCCCGCGGCCGACGGCTCGCGCCCCGGCCTCTACTACGTCAACCTCTACAAGCCGGAGACGCGCCCCAAGTACGAGATGATGGCGCTCTCTCTGCACGAGGCCGTGCCCGGCCACCACCTCCAGATCGCGCGCGCGATGGAGCTGGGCGAGATTCCGAAGTTCCGCCGCTACGGCGGCTACACGGCCTTCGTCGAGGGCTGGGGCCTCTACGCCGAATCCTTAGGCGAGGACATGGGCCTCTACGACGACCCCTACTCGAAGTTCGGCCAGCTCACCTACGAGATGTGGCGGGCCGTGCGCCTCGTCGTTGACACCGGCATGCACCACATGAAGTGGGATCGGCAGCGGGCGATTGACTACTTCCTCGACAACGCCGCCAAGACCGAGCAGGACATCGTCAACGAGATTGACCGCTACATCACGAACCCCGGGCAGGCGCTGGCCTACAAGATCGGCGAACTGAAATTGAAGGAGCTGCGCGCCCGCGCCGCCGCGGCCCTCGGCCCGTCCTTCGACGTGCGCGAGTTTCACGACGTGGTGCTCGGCTCCGGCGCCGTCCCGCTCGACGTGCTGGAGCGCAATGTTGACGACTGGATCAAGTCACAAAAGGCGCGCCCGGCCCGCGCCGCGCGCTAGGAGCCTTGAACACGCCGACCAATCAGAGCGCCGAACGGGGCGCGGCCGTCGCATTCGTGCCCGACCTGCTTTACGTCGGCGGGCGCTTCGGGCGCGGCCTCGCGCTCGTCTGCGACGAAGAGGCGGGGCGCGTCGTGCGGGTCGCGCGGGCGGATGAAGAACTCGGCGGGCGGGTCGTCCGCCTGCCGGGCCGGGCGCTGCTGCCCGGGATGGTGAACGCGCACTCGCACGCCTTCCAGCGCGTCATCCGCGGGCGCACCGAGCACCGCGCCGCCGCGCGCGACTCCTTCTGGACGTGGCGCGAGATGATGTACGGGGCGGCCTCCCGTCTGACGCCCGAAGACCTCTACGACGCCTCGCGGATGGCCTTCCTGGAGATGGCGCTCGGCGGCGTCACCGCGGTCGGCGAGTTCCACTACCTGCACCGCGCGCCCGGCGGCGGGGAGTACGAAGACCCGAACCTGCTCGCCAAAGAGGTCGTG
>JALZHT010000064.1 GCA_030860645.1 Acidobacteriota bacterium | reverse complement strand
GAGCTGGCGCGCGGCCTCGACCGCATCATGGAGCTGGCCGCCGACGCGCGCGTCGCGCTCATGTGCTCGGAGTCGCAGCCCCTCACCGCCCACGCGCGGCCGCGCGCCAACTGCCACCGCGTCGGCCTGCTCGGCCCCCCTCTGCGCGCGCGCGGCGCCCGCCTCACACACATCCTCCCCGACGGCCGCGCCCTCGAACTCGACGAGTCGCAACTCCCCTCGATCTGGTGAATTAAGAATTGAGAATGGAGGGCGGCGATTCTTAGTTCTTAATTC
Organism: Acidobacteriota bacterium; assembly: GCA_030860645.1. GTDB lineage: Bacteria > Acidobacteriota > Blastocatellia > Pyrinomonadales > Pyrinomonadaceae > QHXN01. The sequence goes on along the minus strand of JALZHT010000064.1, from coordinate 10,022 downwards.
TTAATTCGTAATTCTTCAGGTAGAGGGCGAGGGCGAGGGCGGCGAACATGATGCCGGCGGCGGCGTAGAAGGTGACGCGCACCGACTGGTCGTCTATGTGGCGCGGCGCGGCGGCGCTGTAGATGAGCCAGCCGCCGACGGCCGGGCCGACCGCGCGCGCCAGTGAGGCCGCCGACTGCGAGACGCCGAGGACGCCGCCCTGCTCGGCCGCGCCCGCGCTCCTCGACGCGAGGCTCGTCAGGCTGGGCGTCGCGAACGAGTTGCCGAGCGAGAAGCAGGTCATCACGGCCAGCAGGCCCGCCAGCCCCCCCGAGACCGGGCCGACATCGGGCAAAATCAGAAGGTTCACCGCCAGCAGCAGCGCGCCCGCGACGACCAGCGGCAGCTCGCCGAAGCGCTTCACCAGCCGCCCGATCAGGCCCCCCTGCACGACCACCGCGAGCAGCCCGATGTAGGCGAAGAGGTAGCCGTTGTCGGCCGGGCCGTAGCCGAAGCGGTACATCGTGAAGAGCGCGAAGACGGTCGTCATGATCGAGAAGGCGACGACGAACAGGAAGTAGATGGCGAGCACGAGGGCGAGGCCGGGCTGCCGGAGGCTGCGGAGGAAGTAGGCCCAGCCGCGCCGCGTCGTGCGCGCGGGGTGGCCGGGCGTGACGGTCTCCGGCAGCTTGAAGTAGAGCAGCGCGGCGTTGCCGAACGAGAGCGCGCCGGCGAAGTAGAACGGCAGGCTGATGTCCCACTGGCTCAGCACCCCGGCGATGGCCGGGCCGAAGATGAACCCGAGGCCGAAGGCCGCGCCGAACAGCCCCATCCCCTTCGCGCGGTTCTCCGGCGTCGTCACGTCGGCGATGTAGGCCTGCGCCGTCGAGATGTTGCCGCCCGTGATGCCGGCGATGATGCGCCCGACGAAGAGCATCAAGAGCGTCTCGGCCGCGCCGAGGATGAGGAAGCCGACGCCCGTCCCGACCAGACTCACCAGCAGGACGGGCCGCCGCCCGTGCCGGTCAGACCAGCGCCCGAGCACCGGCGAGAAGACGAGCTGCATCACCGAGTAGGACGAGAACAGCAGCCCGAGCGCGACCGGCGAGGCGTCGAAGCGCTCCATGTAGTGCGGCAGGATGGGGATGACGATGCCGAAGCCGACGAGGTCGATGAAGACCGTCAGGAGGATGACCGCGAGCGGGGAGCGATTCATAAAAGCGAGTTTCGGGTTTCGGGTTCCGGGTTCCGAGTTAAGAAGAAAGTTTTAAACTCGAAACCCGAAACCCGCAACTCGAAACCCGCTTTCTGGACGGCCCGCGCCCGGCTGCGCTACACTCGGCGGCGTTCCTGAAAACTGACAGCTCACGCCGCCGGGAAGTCTGTATGGGAGGCAAGGGGACTCGCACGCTCGTCATCACGCGCGCCCACGAGGAGGCCCGCCAAATCCGCGCCCTCGACGCGCTGCCCGAGGGCGCGGCGCGCGGCCCGCACGGCCTCGACTTCCGGCCCGGCCAGGTGGCCCTACTCCGGGTCGGCGACGCGGGCGAGGCGCACTTCGCCATCGCCAGCGCGCCCGAGGACGAGGAGCTTGAGTTTTTGGTGAAGCTGTCGAGCGACCCGGCCTGCCAGTCCCTCTACGAGCTGCGGCCGGGCGACCGCGTCGAGCTGCTGGAGGTGACGGGCCACGGCTTCGACCTCGCGGCGCAGGAGGGGCGCGACCTCGTCTTCGTGGCGATGGGGACGGGCGTGGCGCCGCTGCGATCGGCGCTGCGCTCGGTGCTGCCGCGCGCCGAGCGCTTCGGCCAGATCGTCGTCCTCTACGGCGCGCGCACGCCCGAAGACTTCTGCTACCAGGACGAGGTCGAGACGTGGAAGGCCGCCGGCGTCGAACTGCGCCAGGTCGTCTCCCAGCCCGACGGCTACGAGTGGGCCGGCTCGACCGGCTACGTCCAATCCCTCCTCGACAACGTGCTCCCCAACCTCTCCGACCCCGTCGCCCTCGTCTGCGGCTCCCGCGAAATGATCGAACAGACCCGCGACCGCCTCCACGAGATGGGCTTCGCCCCCGGCCGCATCCTGACGAACTACTGAGGGCCTTCGTCCGGCGGCCGTAAGTCGTGTGCGGCGTAAGACTGCTCCCCGGCGGGGAGGAAGACCGACAGGCGAACGCGCCCTCGTTACGGCCCATCCGGCCCGACCGCTCGACAGCATTCCTTTCATCTTTCTTCCCTGCGGTGTAGATTTAGGGCGCGCCGGGAACTGACCCGGCCAAAGCATTTTGTAGAATTAACGCCGCCCCTCATGGCATCGTAAATTATCATTCGCCTCTCCGCGGCGGCGTCGGGGTTCGTGAGGCCGGAGAGCCTTATGCAGGATAAGCAGGCCATTGCTTTCACTACGACGTTAACTAAACGGGACTGGGACGCCGACGTGAGCGGGTGGCGATGTCCCGCGCTTAAAATTCCGGGCGCGAAAGTGGTCTCCGTTTTCGTTTCCGGTGAGCGCGCGGACAGCTCCTGGTATGAAGCGGACTATGAGCTGAATGTCGTCCGCTGGTCGCGCCCGCAGCGCCCGCCGCAAGCCACCATCCTGATCAAGTTAACCGAGGAGCTGTCAACGCAAGAGTTGACTCGGAGGTGGAAAAAGCTCGCCATTATTTTCCCCCTCGTCAGTTCCGTCGTGGCCGCACTAATCGTCTCACTCTCTCCACATATTTTCACCACACGGACTCAGCCGTCCGGTAATTTCAGCGCCGCGGGTCTGGCTTCGACCTGCGCCGAGCAGGTGAAGATAATTGTCCCTGCCGATAACGCGGCCGTCCCCCAGTCTGTAAAGGTGATAGGGAAATACCAAAATTTACCCGAGGGGCAGAGGATTTGGGTCATGGTGTACCCGACGGATACCGGTAACTATTACCCGCAGGACCCGGTTAAGGAGCAGCCTGACAACACCTGGACTTGTGACGCCTTTGTCGGGCACGGCGGGGACGTAGGAAGAATATTTTTTATTCAGGTCGTGCTCGCCGATAGGGACGCCCAGGGCGAGTTCAATACGTATGTCAATCGGGTTAAGGAAACAAATGATTCCCCCGGAATGAAGGTCTTGCCGAAAGGCACCCAGCCATGCACGTCTGTCAGGGTCAGAAGAAAGTAGGCGTCGTCCCGCGCCTCACAGGTGGTTCGCCAGCCGTTTGCTCCCGGGTCGGAATAAACCGCACGCCGGCACACCGGCCCGACCCGCCCGGGTAAACAACAGGCCACTTCTTGAACGCGCTTTCCCCCTCTGTTCATGCGGGAACCCTTCCGAATTGCCGGCGCGACAGTTCTCACTCGACGTGGCGGACATCGGCTGTCGGTTCCATCAATAAGTGCGAATCCCCTCCACGTAAGATCAACAACTTACGGAGGGGATTCGCCCAATAAGTGAGAAAATATTCCTGCATTTAGTGCGAAAATCCCTCACTTCTACAGCATATAATGAGAACTCCCGAACGCCCTTCTTTTCCAAAGCCGCTGCTCAAATCACCTCAATTGAGAGCGCGAAAGGGCCTGTGGAGGTTAGGGTCGCATGGCCGAAGAGAAGCTGCCTCGTCTGACAGAGGCGCACATCCGCGAGTTAGCCAGTGAGCGGAGCTTCGAGCGCGGTGAAACTTACTACCGCGACGGGGCCGTTCTGGAACCCATCCGCCAAGCGATGGAGCTGCGCGCCCAATGCGAAGGCTCGGGCTACGAGCCGTATCGAGTCAGCGCGACGCTCGCCAAAGGCGGTATCGCAGAGACCTCTTGCACATGCCCCTATGACCACGGCGGCATCTGCAAGCACGTCGTCGCCCTGCTGCTGACCTACGTCCACGAGTCGCAGGCGTTCCGCTCCATCCCGCCGCTCGCCGCACTGCTCGCCGGGCGCACTCAGGAGGAGCTGATCGCCCTCATCGGCGAGATGGTCAAGCGCGAGCCTGAGTTGCTGTCGCTGGTCGAACTCTCCGTCGCCACCGAGCAGGCCCGGCAAGGCGAGCCGATGGATGTGACGGCGTTCCGCCGTCAGGTGCGGCGGGCACTCCGACACGAGAGACAGCACGCGATAGAGAAAGAACTGCAATCACTGCGGGACGCCGCCGCCCGTCTGGCCGAAGCAGACGACTGGCCGAATGCCGGCGCTCTCTACCACGCACTTCTGGACGAGTCCGTTCGCGGATACGACGACATGTTGCGAGAGATAGACGAGGACGGCGACATCTCCATCCTGATAGACGAGTTCGCGCAGGGCTTGAGCCAGTGCCTGATGAAGAGCAAGGCCGACGCCGAGACACGCCGTGCGTGGCTGGAGGCGCTGCTGGAGGCTGAACTGGTCGATATTGAGATGGGTGGTATTGACCTGGCACCGAGCGCCCGCGAGGCGGTTTTAGAGTACGCCGACGATAAAGAGTGGGCGTGGGCCGAGGAACGTATCGGAGTTGCCATCTCGAAGAGCAGCGACTGGGGCCGGGAGGAGCTGTCGAGGTTTCTAGCCCAGGGGCAGAAGCGGCGCGGGCGCACAGGCAAAGCGGCGACGCCGAAGCGGAAGAAGACTTGAACAGCAAAGCATTAGCCAGTAGCAGAGGGGGAGAGACGGTGGCGCAACTACCGGCGAAGAAGCGAGCGACGCGGGCGGCAGGAAGAGATCAAAAGCTCTATACGCTTGATGTGTTCATCATAAGTGGGCCAATCGCGCAGAGCTTTGTGAAGAAGAACAAGGTAATCTCCAGAACCATACAGATTCGTGGCGACCAAACGCTCGCCGAGCTTCACCGCGCCATCTTCGACGCCTTCGACCGCGAAGAGGAGCACATGTACGAGTTTCAGATCGGCGGCGAGGGGCCGATGGATCCGAAGGCGCGTCGGTACGTACTTCCCGCCAGTATGCATGATGAAGATAAGCCGGCGGGGGACGTGAAGCGTACGGCGATTGGATCGCTCGGGCTGCAAGTCAACGATGTCTTTGGCTACTGGTTCGACTTCGGCGACGACTGGTGGCATCAGATCAACGTCGTGGCAATCGAGGAGAGGGCAGCGCGAGGCAAGTTCCCGAAAGTGACCAAGCGCATCGGCAAGAGCCCGCCGCAGTATGCCGATTGGGATGAAGAGGAGGAGTAGGATGAACCCGTTTCGTCATTAGACCTACATCACAATGGAACAGGCAGCGCGACAGAAAACGCTAGAGGCAGTCCTGCATTATTTCTATCAGGACAACACAAGGTCCGGCTCACACTGCCGCTACAGCCTACAATATCACCTCGTCTGGATTCCGGAATACCGCCGCAGCTTCTTGGTCGGTGAGATAGCCGAGAGGCTGAAACAAATACTCCTCGCCGGAAGTATCTGATTGATTGTCTTCTTTGTTGAAGTGCAGTCGAATTGGTTCGATAGCGTCAGCAATTTTATTAACCAGCCTACTCCCGCACAAACCTTCCACCTAGCCGTCTATATTCTGATTTTATGGTCGAGCTTTTCAGGCTTTATGACCAGCAATTCAGGGTTTATGCTCGACCTGACAGACAGGACGTTTAACGATTCACGGCTTACGACTCTTCCGGTCTTGCCTGAATGAATACTCATTCAGTATGATGGGGGCCGTCCGCGGGTTGTGACATTCGACGAAAGGCTGTGTTCCCTATGATTCGGTTTGAGAAGGCCGCCGTGTTGGGCGCGGGCACGATGGGCGCGCAGATCGCGGCGCACCTGGCGAATGCCGGCATCCGCACCCTCCTGCTCGACATCGCGCCGAAGGAGTTGACGGCCGAAGAGGCCGCGCGGGGCCTCGCCCTCGACGCGAGAGAGGTGCGCGACCGCATCGCGCGCGCGGGGCTGGAGGCGGCGAAGAAGGCCAAGCCGGCGGCGTTCTTCACGCCGGAGCGGGCCGCGCTCGTCGGCGTCGGCAACTTCGACGACGACCTCCCGAGGCTCAAGGACTGCGACCTCATCATAGAGGCCGTCGTCGAGAATCTGGAGATCAAGCGGCGGCTCTACGAACAGGTCGAGCGGCACCGGCGGCCCGGGTCGGTCGTCGCCTCGAACACGAGCGGCATCCCGATCCGACACCTCGCCGAGGGGCGCTCCGAAGACTTCCGCGCGCACTTCCTCGGGATGCATTTCTTCAACCCGCCGCGCTACCTCCACCTCGTCGAACTCATCCGCACCGAGTGGACGAAGCCGGAAGTCTCCTGCTCGGTCTACGGCTTCCTCGACCAGAGGCTCGGCAAGGGCGTCGTCGTCGCCAAGGATCGCCCGAACTTCATCGCCAACCGCATCGGCACCTACGGCGGGCTCGTCACCATCCGGACGATGCTCGAAGACGGCTACTCCATCGAGGAGGTCGACAAGATGACGGGGCAGGCCGTGGGCCGACCCAAGACGGCGACCTTCCGCCTCTTCGACCTCGTCGGCTTAGATGTCTTCACGCACGTCGCCAAAAATCTTTACGAGGCCGTGCCCGAGGACGAGGATCGGGAGGTCTACAACGCGCCCGAGTTCGTCCGCCGCATGGTCGAGCGCGGGATGCTCGGCAACAAGACGAAGGGCGGCTTTTACAGGCGGCAGAAGGGCGAGGGCGAGAAGCAGGAAATCTGGACGCTCGACCACGCCTCGCTCGAATACCGCCCGGCCGAGAAGGTGAAGCTGCCCGCGCTCGACGCGGCCAAGAACATCGAGGACACGCGCGAGCGCACCAGGGCGCTCGTCTGGGGCAAAGACCGCGCCGGCCAGTTCCTCTGGAAGACGACCTCGCGCGTGCTGGCCTACGCCGCCAACCGCATCCCCGAGATCGCCGACACGGTTCTGGAAGTCGACCGCGCGATGAAGTGGGGCTTCGGCTGGGAGCTGGGCGTCTTCGAGACGTGGGACGCCATCGGCGTCGAAAAATCGGTCGCGCGGATGAGGGAGGAGGGGCGCAAGGTTCCCGAGAACGTCCAGCGGATGCTCGACGCGGGCGCGACCTCCTTCTACAAGAAGGAGGACGGGCAGGAGCTTTATTTCGACTTCACCAAAGGTGAATACGCGCCGGTCGCGCAGCCGCCGGGCGTCATCGTCCTGAAGTCTTTGAAAGGCCGCACCGGCGTCGTCCGCAAGAACGCGGGCGCGTCCCTGATTGACCTGGGCGACGGCGTCGCCTGTCTGGAGTTCCACTCGAAGATGAACTCCATCGGCGCGGACACGCTCCAGATGTTGAAGCAGTCGCTCGCCGAGGTCGAGAAGAACTTCGTCGGGCTGGTGGTCGGCAACCAGGGGCAGAACTTCTCGGTCGGCGCGAACCTGATGCTCGTGCTCCTCGGCGCGCAGGACGAGGACTGGGAGGAGTTAGACCTCGCCGTCCGCGCCTTCCAGCAGGCGACGATGTCCCTGCGCTACTCGCCGAAGCCCGTGGTCGTCGCGCCGTTCCAGATGACCTTCGGCGGCGGCTGCGAGATGACCCTGCACGCCGACCGCGTGCGCGCCGCGGCCGAGACCTACATCGGGCTGGTCGAGGTCGGCGTCGGGCTGATCCCGGCGGGCGGCGGGACGAAGGAGGTGCTGGTGCGCGCCCTCGACTCGATCCCCGCCGGCGTGACGGACGCCGACCCGTTCCCCTTCGTCAAGCGCGCCTTCGAGACCGTCGCGCTCGCCAAAGTCGCCACCTCGGCGGCCGAGGCGAAGACTTTAGGCTTCCTGCGCGAAGAGGACTCTTACTCGATGAACGCCGACCGCCTCATCGCCGACGCCAAGCAGGATGTGCTGGCGCTCGCCGCGACCGGCTACACGCCGCCCGCGCCGCGCGCCGACGTGCTCGCGCTCGGCAACGCGGCGCTGGCGACCTTGAAGCTCGGCATCCACCAGATGAAGCGCGGCGGCTTCATCTCGGACTACGACGCGCTCATCGGCGAGAAGCTCGCGCGCGTCCTGACGGGCGGCGACCTCAACCACGAGACGCGCGTCCCCGAGCAGTACCTCCTAGACCTGGAGCGCGAGGCGTTCCTCTCCCTCTGCGGCGAGCGCAAGACGCAGGAGCGCATCGCGCACATGCTGAAGACGGGCAAGCCGCTGAGGAACTGAAGCCCGGTGATTGGAATCGTCGGGGGAGGGCTTGTCCCCGCCCGCTCAATCGTCGTTTGATTCGACGTTAATGATGATGAATCCCGGCGGGCAGGGAGAAGCCCTCCCCCGACAGAGCAGGCGGCGTTGCACTCTGAAGCCTCGCGGGTCTGGGTTCGAGTTGATGACGGGAGGCGGTTGATGGGCGCGAACGGTGTGGACGGCGAACTCGGGCGTGTGGTCGAAGAGTTGGGCGCGGTCGGCGAGGAGGCGCGGCGCGAGTTCGGGCGTCTGTCGGCGGCGCAGGTCAACTGGAAGCCGGGGCCGGACGAGTGGAGCGTCGGCCAGTGTCTGGAGCACCTGATTAAGACCAACCGCGGCTTCTTCCCCGTGCTCGAACAGATCGCGCGCGGCGAGCGCCGCAACAGCGCGTGGGAGCGTTGGTCGCCGCTGTCGGGCTTCTTCGGGCGGATGGTCGAGCGCTCGCTCGCGCGCGACGGCGGGCGGAAGTTCAAGGCCCCGCCGAAGCTGCGCCCGTCGGCGAGCGGCGTCGCGCCCGACATCGTCGAACAGTTCGCCGCGCACCAGAATGATCTGGCGGGGCTGGTGGGGGCGGCCGGGCGGGCCGCCCCGCAGCGGACGGTCGTCACCTCGCCCGTCTCCGGCTTCGTCACCTACAGCCTGCGCGACGCCTTCCGCATCGTCGTCGCGCACGAGCGGCGTCACCTCCGGCAGGCGCGGCGCGTGACGGAGACGCCGGGCTTCCCGGCGTCAGTTTCGAGTTGAAAGTTTCGAGTTTCGAGTTAAGACAATCCGGTTTTTAACTCGAAACTTTAAACTCGAAACTCGAAACCGCGAGCGGAGCGAGCGATGCGCGAGTCTTGGAGAACGAAGCTGCGGCGCTGGGGCTTCAACCTCTTCCCGGCCTACCGGGGCACGGGCGCGCGGCTGACCTACGTCGCCGACGACTTCACGGAGATTCACGTCCGGCTGCCGCTCTCGTGGCGCACGCGCAACTACGTCGGCACCATCTTCGGCGGCAGCATGTACGGGGCCTTAGACCCGATCTACATGGTCATGCTCATCAAGCAGCTCGGGCGCGACTACGTGGTCTGGGACAAGGCGGCGACGATCCGCTTCCGCCGGCCCGGCCGCACCACCCTGCGCGCGCGCTTCCGCGTCGGGCCGGAAGAGGTCGCGGCGATCAAGGCCGAGCTCTCGGGCCGCAAATCGCTCGACCGCGTCTACCGCGTCGAACTCGTAGACGACGCCGGCAAGGTTCACGCCGAGGTGGAGAAGACGCTCTACATCGCGCGCCGCGATAAAGATTTTTGATTTTAGATTTTGGATTGGCGATTGACAGCCAAATCAAAAATCGCAAATCAAAAATCGAAAAATTTCCTTTATGGATTACCCCGTCACCCCGGCCGTGCGCGTGCTGCGCGAGAAGAGGATCGGGTTCGCGCCGCACCTCTACGAGTACGAGGAGCGCGGCGGGACGCGGCGGTCGGCCCGTGAGCTGGGGGTGGACGAGCACGCGGTGGTCAAGACGCTGGTCATGGAGACGGACGCGAAGAGGCCGATGGTCGTCCTGATGCACGGCGACCGCGAGGTCTCGACGAAGCGTTTGGCGCGGGCGCTCGGCGTCAAGAGCGTGCGGCCGTGCGACCCGGCCGCGGCGCAGCGCCACACCGGCTACGTGGTCGGCGGGACGAGTCCCTTCGGCACGCGCGCGGCGCTGCCGGTCTACGTCGAGCGGACGATCTTCGACCTGCCGAAGATTTACATCAACGGCGGCAAGCGCGGCTTCCTCGTCGAGATCGAGCCGCGGGATTTGCGGTCGCTTTCGCCCCTCACGGAGGTCGAGGTCGCCGTCGCCAAAGGAGACGCCTAGCGGCCCCCGCGCATCAAACAGGCCACGAGCCGGGACAATTTCGAGAGGACTGGTAGAGGGAATTCTATGAGAGACGCAGTCGTGGTTTCCGCCGTGCGCACGGC
>JALZHT010000644.1 GCA_030860645.1 Acidobacteriota bacterium | reverse complement strand
CCCGCGGCCGCGTCGACGGCCGTCACCTCGCCGATCAGGTGCTGCCGCGCGGCCGCCTTTGCCAGAGGATTCGGCGTCGCCTGAGCGCGCGCCGGGGCGAGGTTCGAGAGCGTCAGTGCCGCGAGCGCGGCGGTGATGAAAAGCTTCCTCATCTTCGTCCTTCGTCGTTGATGTTTGTGCCACACCGCGGCGTGCGAAGTCCGCCCGTCGAGGAGTCAGCCACGGCAGACCGACCCCCGCCACGGGGGTTTTTACGGGAAGAGTGTTCAGGGGATGGAGAGAATATACCGCAGGCGCGGCCCGGAAGTCATCACCGCGCCGCGCCAAACATCGGTTGCGGCGCGGCAGATTGAGGTTGCCACTAAAAAGTTGCGGGTTGCGGGTAAGAGCAATTTTAGATTTTAGATTTGCGATTGGAAGAGGACGGCCGCGCCGCCCGCCAATCAAAAATCGCAAATCGCAAATCTAAAATTGCTCTTACCCGCAACCCGCAACTTTATGAAAATAGTAAACGGGCGCGACCGGCTTTGGGACCGTCGCGCCCGTCTCTAATAACGGTCACTGTCCTCACCCCAGCAACCGTCTGAGGCATTTGGTTTCACCGCATGCCCGTGTTGAGTGCACTATAAAGCTTTCGCGGCCCGCGCGCAACTGTCTCTTCAAAAAAAATTTCCGCCAAAAAACTTGCAAGCCCCCGGCCGAGCGCCGTTTACGCCCCGCCCTCGAAAATCGCCCTCACTTCATCCGGCAGAGGCGACGCGAACTCCGCCCAGCGGTTGTCGGCCGGGTGGCGGAACGCGAGCCGCGCCGCGTGCAGGCAGAGGCGCGGCCGTGCGTCGGCGGCGTACCACTCGTCGCCGACGATGGCGTGTCCGGCGTGGGCGCAGTGGATGCGCAGTTGGTTCGTGCGGCCCGTGACGGGTTCGAGTTCGACGAGCGTGAACCCGTCCCCCCGCTCGACGACGCGCAGCCGCGTCTCGGCCGGCTTGCCGGCGGCGGTCACGCCCCAGGCCGGGGCGCGCTCGGCGACGCGGCCGACGGGCGCGCGGATCGTCCGCTCGTCTTCCGTGACGAGGCCGTGCACCACGGCGAGGTAACGCTTCTCGACCAGCCGCCGGTGGAAGTGGCGCGAGAGCCGGCTGAGCGCCTCCTGCGTCTTCGCCACGACCATCAGCCCCGACGTGGCGCGGTCGAGGCGGTGGACGATGCCTGGGCGAACCCATTGCGAATGAAAAGAAGTTTCGGGTTTCGAGTTCCGAGTTCCGAGTTCAGGACTGTCCCCCAACTCGGAACCCGAAACTCGGAACTCGAAACTTTCTTCAATCCGCAATCGGTTGAGGTGGAATGCGAGCGCGTTGGCGAGCGTGCCGCTTTTGACGCCGCGCGTGGGGTGGGCGAGCAGGCCGGCGGGCTTGTCAACGACGACGAGGTGCGCGTCCTCGTAGACGACGGCGAGCGGGAGCGGCTCGGGCGTCATCGCGTTCGGCCCTTCGCCGCCGGCGTTCAGTTCCACCACGTCGCCAGCGCGGAGCCTCCAACCGCCGTGCGCCGTCACGCCGTTCACCGCGCTGGCCCCCGCCGCGACCAGCCCCCCGATGCGCATGCGGCTCAGACGGTGCAGACGCCCGGCCAGAAACTCGTCGAGCCTCTGCCCGACGGACTCCGCGCCGACGACAAAACTTTCGAGTTGATCCATTGAGCCGAATCTTGTGCGCAGGCGACAGAATTTATTAACAGGGACGGACAAAGCAAAGTGATGAGTGCGGAGTGCGGAGTGCAGAATTAAAATCAAGTTGTCTTTCATTCTGCACTCCGCACTCTGCCTTCTGCACTCCTCCTGATCCTGCCCACCCCTGTTGATTTGGTCTTCGCTGAGAGCCTTCTTCAGTTCCGAAAGTTCTGCGTGACCATCAGCCCGCGGAGGCCGCCGTCCATGATGCCGATGCCGACGCGGCCGAACTCGGGGCGGAGGATGTTGGCGCGGTGGCCGGGCGAGTTCATCAGGCCGCTGTGCGCGATGGGCAGCGTCGGCGCGAGCGCGAGGTTTTCGCCGGCGGTGCGGAACGTGACGCCGGCCTCCTGGATGCGGTCGAAGGGGCTGCGGCCCTCCGGCGTGTAGTGCGAGAAGTAGCCGCGCCCGAACATGTCGGCCGAGTGGTGGCGCGCGACCGGCACCAGCTCGGGGTCGGCGACGAGCGGCTTGAGTCCGGCGGCGGCCCTCTCGCGGTTGACCATCTCCAACATCTGCGCCTCCAGCTCCGGGCGCGGCGTCGTCCGCTCGACCGTGTAGGGCAGCTCGACGCGGTCGTCCGACTCGGGCCTGATCGTCAGGCGGTTGAGCGTCTGACGGACGGCTTCGTGGAAGATGGGGACGAGCGTGGCTTCGAGCTGTTCGGTGTAGACGGCGAGGCGGTTCGCCAGCGCGCTCTCGCGCGCCGAGTCGCGCGGCCCCGCGGGCAGCGGCATCGCCAGCAGCAGCGCCGAGAGGATGGCCGCGAGGATGAGGCCGTTGACGAGGCCGGGCACAAGCCCGAGGGCGCGGTTGAGCGGGCACTCGTGCGCGTCGGCCGACAGGCGTCCGAGGAGCGCCGCCCCCGCGAGGTGGATGACGAGGCCGGCCGCGGTCGCCACGAGGAGGAAAGCGACGGGCATGTCCCACGCGTCCGACCACCAGTCCACGCGCGGGCCGAGCCAGCGGGCGACGGGCTGGTAAAAGCGAAGCCCGGCCAGCAGGCTCCCGGCCCAGCGCACCAGGTCGAGCAGCCCCGCGACGAAGCCTCGCCGCCAGCCGTTCCAGACGCTCAGCGCGACGACCAGCACCAGCAGGATGTCAACGAAGGTCACGCCCGTCATGTTCAGCCCGGCTCACCTCACGCGCGGATCGAATACCGTCCGCTTCGGGATTATACGTTGGGTTTGAGATTGAAATTTTCCCGAAGGAGTTGTCTTTGTGTGGCGCACCGCAAACGACGCGCGGGCCGGCGACACCCTGCCGCCGGCC
>JALZHT010000643.1 GCA_030860645.1 Acidobacteriota bacterium | reverse complement strand
GGTTGAAAAAACTCCTAACTCGAAACTCGAAACTCGAAACTCGAAACTTTCTAATGGCTCAAGCGAAAAAGGCTCTCACCAAGAAGAAGAACGGGCGCGGCGCGGCGCGGACTTCCACCAAGACTTACCTCAACTACATCGGCGGCGAGTGGACGCCGTCCTCGTCCGGCGAGACGTTCGAGAACGTCAACCCGGCCGACGCGCGCGACTGCGTGGGCCGCTTCGCGCTCTCGACGCCCGAAGACATCGGCCGCGCGGTCGCGGCGGCGAGTGAGGCGGCCGACCGCTGGCGGCGGCTCCCCGCCCCGCGCCGCGCCGAAATCCTCTTCCGCCTCGGCGAGATTCTCATCCGGAATAAGGACGCCTTCGCGCGCGAGATGACGCGCGAGATGGGCAAGGTCTTGAAGGAGGCCGGCGGCGACGTGCAGGAGGCCATCGACTGCACCTACTACACGGCGGGCGAGGGCCGGAGGCTGCACGGCTACACCACCCCGGCCGAGATGCCCGACAAGTTCGCCATGTGCGTGCGCCAGCCCGTCGGCCTGTGCGGGCTGATCACGCCGTGGAACTTCCCGATGGCGATCCCCTCCTGGAAGCTCATCCCCGCGCTCGTCTGCGGCAACACCGTCGTCATCAAGCCGGCCGAGGACACGCCGCTCTCGACCTACAACCTGGTCAAAGCCTGCGAGGAGGCCGGGATTCCGCCGGGCGTCGTCAACCTCGTGACCGGCCACGGCGAGACGGTCGGCGCGGCCCTCACCGAGCACCCCGCGGTGCGGCTGATCTCGTTCACCGGCTCGACCGAGGTCGGCCGCGTCGTCGCCTCCTCGACGGCCGCCCGCAACGCCATCTGCTCGCTGGAGATGGGCGGCAAGAACGTCATCATGGTGATGGAGGACGCCGACCTCGACCTCGCCGTCGAGGGCGCGGTGTGGGGCGCGTTCGGCACCTCGGGCCAGCGCTGCACGGCCTCGTCGCGCGTCGTCATCCACAAGAAGGTCTACAAGAAGTTCGCGCAGAAGCTCGTCGAGCGCGCCGCCAACCTGCGCGTCGGCGACGGCCTCGACGAGAAGACCGACGTCGGGCCGGTGATTAACGCCGACGCGGTGCGGAAGATTCTCGGCTACGTCGAGATCGGGCAGAAGGAGGACGGCGCGAAGCTGGCCGTCGGCGGCAAACGCCTGGAGCGCGGCGAGCACGCCCACGGCCACTTCATCGAGCCGGCGGTCTTCACCGATGTCGCGCCCTCGATGCGCATCGCGCAGGAGGAAATCTTCGGCCCCGTGACGGCCGTCATCCCGGCCGGCTCGCTCGAAGAGGCGATCGAGATCGGCAACGGCGTGCGCTACGGGCTGTCGGCCTCCATCTACACGGCGGACGTGAACCGCGCCTTCCGCGCGATGAACGAGATGTACACCGGCATCTTCTACGTCAACTCCTCGACCATCGGCGCGGAAGTCCACCTCCCCTTCGGCGGCACGAAGGCGACGGGCAACGGCCACCGCGAGGCCGGCACGCAAGTCCTCGACATCTTCACCGAGTGGAAGTCGGTCTACGTCGACTACAGCGGCAAGCTCCAGCGCGCGCAGATCGACGAAGTTAATTTCGAGTAAGGCCGCCGGCCGACCACGAGGGCGCGGAGACACGGGAATCGAGCCTCGGCTCTTCTTTGTGACTCCGCGCCTTCGTGGTAAGTTTTGCCGAGCATCGAGACAGGAGTGCGGGCTTCGCACCCGGTTCCGCGCGGGCGCAGTTCCCCGGCCCGTCGCTCTCTTCATTGCTAAAGATTGGAGACACCAAAAGTGCTAGTCGGACTCCCCAAGGAGATCAAGGACAACGAGTACCGCGTGGGGCTGACGCCGGCCGGCGTGCGCGCGCTGACCGACGCCGGGCACCGGGTCGTCGTCGAGAGCGGCGCGGGCGAAGGCTCCGGGTTCGGCGACGAGCTGTACGAGAAGGCGGGCGGGCGTCTGCTGTCCTCGGCCGACGACGTGTGGGGCGAGGCCGAGATGATCGTCAAGGTCAAGGAGCCGATTGCGCCCGAGTACCCGCGCATGAAGGAGGGGCTGCTGCTCTTCACCTACCTGCACCTCGCGCCCGACCCGCAGCAGACCCGCGCGCTCCTCGACAACAAGGTCACGGGGGTCGCCTACGAGACGATCACGGACAGGCGCGGGACGCTGCCGCTGCTCACGCCGATGTCGGAGGTCGCGGGCCGGATGGCCGTGCAGGTCGGCGCGCAGTACCTGGAGAAGATGAACGGCGGGCGCGGCGTGCTCCTCGGCGGCGTGCCGGGCGTCCCGGCGGCGCGCATCGTCATCATCGGCGGCGGCGTCGTCGGGACCAACGCCGCCAAGATCGCCGTCGGCATGGGCGCGCAGGTCACGATTGTTGACCGCAACCTCGACCGCCTGCGCGAACTCGACGACATCTTCCTCTCGAAGATTTCGACGCTCGCCTCCTCGGCCTATGCCATCCACGGGGCCATCTCGGAGGCCGACCTCATCATCGGCGCGGTGCTCCTGCCCGGCGCGGCCGCGCCCAAGCTGGTCACGCGCGAGATGCTCAAGGACGTGCACAACGGCGCGGTCATCGTCGACGTGGCCGTAGACCAGGGCGGCTGCATCGAGACGACGCGGCCGACGACGCACTCGAACCCGACCTACTACGAGGAGGGCGTGCTCCACTACTGCGTCGCCAACATGCCCGGCGCGGTGCCGCGCACCTCGACCTTCGCGCTGACGAACGCGACGCTGCCCTACGTGCTCCGCCTCGCCAACCGCGGCTTCGTCGAAGCCATCAAGAGCGACCCCGGCTTGAAGGAGGGCGTCAACACCTACGCCGGCCGCCTCACCTACGAGGCGGTCGCCACCGACCAGGGGCTCGAGTACACCTCGCTCGACCAGATGCTCGGCCTCCCCGCCTCCGGCTCGGCGGCGGCGGGCTGAAAACAGTTTCGAGTTACGAGTTTCGAGTTTCGAGTTAAAGACAAAAGGAGGAGGA
>JALZHT010000063.1 GCA_030860645.1 Acidobacteriota bacterium | reverse complement strand
CGTGGGACCCGTCGTGGCCGCCGCTGCCCGCTTCGGGCACGCCCGCGCGTCCCATCGAGCTGGCGCGCGCGGCCTACGCCTACGCCGCGCGCCGGGGCGACGTCTTGCAGTACATGCCCTGCTACTGCGGCTGCGAACGTCAGGGGCACCGGAGCAACCGCGACTGCTTCGTCAAGGGCGTGACGGCGGAGGGGAAACCGCGGTGGGACGAGATGGGATTCACCTGAACCGTCTGCCTCGACGTCGCGCGTGACGCGATGCTGATGGAGGGTGAGGGGAAGCCGCTCGCCGAGATTCGGCGCGCCGTCGAGGCGCGGCACGACCCCCGGACGGGACTGCGCACGCCGACGGAGTGGCCGCCCGCACAGGGTCAGGATTAACTGAAAGAGGCTGTCGCCCACGCCCACCCGCCTGACCCTGTACTCAAGCGCGGGGTTTAGTAACGGTTGGGGCATGCGGATGACACGCCGTGATGAGCACTCGAAGGAGGTCCCGGCTGAGGGGAGGTTATGACGTGAGTAAGAACGTATCAAATGTCGTGTTGACGATCCTCGCGGTCATCGGCGCGGTCGCGGTCTTAGCCGCGCTCGGCATGTGGCTGATGCATGCGACGATGATGGGCGGCGCAGGCGCGATGAACTGCTGCGGCGGCATGATGGGCAGTTGGGTCGTCGTGCTGCTCCTCCTGATCACCGCGGTCGTCGTGACCACGCTTGTAATCTTACGCCGCAGGACACGCTAATAAGAGGTGGCGGGCGGCGACGGCTAAACCGACACGGCCTGACGCAGAGCGGTCGTGATTCAAACAGTCTAAGAGGAGGAGTCCCGAGTATGCGACCGACGCTGACGGGGTTCGCTTTCCTGGCGGGCTACGTCATGCCGGTCGGGGCGGCTTCGTTCCTCCAGAAGTTCGGGATGAAGCAGTTGAACCCCTACCAGATCAACTTCCGGCAATAATATATTTCACTCACCCGACATCTGATTCAACTTCCGGAACCCACTAATTAGAAGCATTCTCAGCCGCAATCATCCCTGAGACGAGTCAAATATATTTTTACCGGCGCGAACTCCCGCCACCCATCCGGCGGCAGCTTGTGTACGGAAGGCTCTATTTCCGGTGAACCCGTAGAGGGTATAGGTATGTGCCGGCACAAAAACTCTTGACAACCGCCCGCCCCCTGCATAGGCTGTCCGGCGTTCCCCGAAGTCGCGCGGCCGGATTTCTCACCTTCGGCCCCTTATCGTTCTTAAACACAAACCAGGAGTGACGGACGGCACCCGCTCGCCCCGCCGGCCGAATCACCCGAAAACTCGCCCGCCGGCCGCCGCCGGTCTGCCCGATCCCCGCGGGAGATGTGCGGCGTCGGCCAGAGGGCGCGACGTGTTTAATTGTGCGACCAGCCCTTCACCGGGCTGGCCGGCCGGACACCCACCTCCCCGTGTCAGCGCGCACGGGTTTCGCAAGGAGAATCCGATGAACCTGAGAAAAGCTTTGCTGGTCTGGGCGCTGGTCGTCGTCACGGCCGTCACCCTGGGGCTACCGCTCGGCGCGTGGGCCGCCCACCGCTGGGGCTGCTGGAAGTACGCCAACGCCAGCATCAGCTGGTACAACGGCGGCACCGGCGACTACTGGAACATCTACAACGAGGAGGCCCGCACCGACTCCAACTCCTGGCACAACTACACCGACATCGTGCTCAACCCCGTCGGCGCGGCCGGCTCGACCGACCACATCAACGCCTACAACGGCTTCTACGGCGCGACGGGCTGGCTCGGCATCGCCGAGATACGCGGTTACAGCGGCTGCACCATCTTCAACGGGCGCGCCCGCCTCAACCAGTCCTACCTCGACAACGGCAGCTACAGCCGCACGAACAAGAAGCACGTCGCCTGCCAGGAGGTCGGTCACCTCTTCGGGCTGGGCCACAACACCGGCTCGACGACGACCTGCATGAACGACACGATCCTCTCCGCGCCGCAGCCCAACTCGCACGACCAGTCGCTCGTCAACTCGCTCTACTAGGAGACAGGAGGCAAAGAACGATGACACGCAGAACATTCTGGACCTACACGCTGATTATCGCCCTTTGCGGCCTGTCCGTCTCCGCCGCCCTCGGCTGGAGGCATCACCAGCGGCCCCGCGCCGAATCCCTCACCTCGGCCCACTGGAAGGAGCACTTCCGGGGCATCGGCGAGATGGTGAAGGCTTCGGACGCCGTCGTGCTGGCGCGCGCCGACTCGGTCGCGCCGGGTCGCGTCGCTTACTCCTCGAACGGCGAGGACTCGCTCGCCTTCGAGGTCGTCAACTTCACCGTCACCCGCGGGATGAAGGGCGAGCGCACCGGCTCGACCGTCTCGGTCGAGCGCGTCAGCAGCACCCAGGGCGACAACATCGCCTACTTCAACTTCGACGGCGGCAACTTCGAGGTGGGCGGCACCTATCTGCTCTTCCTCAAGCGGCAGGAGGACGGCGGCCCCTTCTATTACCAGATCAACGACCAGGGCCGCTTCCACGAGGAGGGCGGCCGACTCGTGGCCGCCTCGCCCGACGACCCCGTCGCCGCGCAGTTCCACGGCCGGCCGGTGGCCGAGGGCCTCAACCTCGTGTCGAAGAACAAGTAGCGGCGGGGCCTTCCCCGGCGCGTTTGTGGGGGGAGGACTGTCCGCCCGCGTGGCGGCGGTTCTCCTCCGAGTTTTTGCCGCGCGCTTGAAGGGGCGCGCGACGGCGCGAGGGTAATCGTTTTCAACGCTCAACTGACCCCGACGGGAAGGAGACCGCCATGACTCGTTGGCAGAGATTCTTGCTGGTGGCCGTGATCGCCGCCAGCGCTTTCGTCCCGGGCTACCGGGCCGCGGGCCTGGACGGCGACGGCGAGGCAAAGTCGAGTGCGCTCGACGTGGAGATCAGCAGGGCCGGGGCGGAAGCCTCGTACGTCCCCGCTCTGGGCGAGGGGCCGGGCCGGTACACGGTGATTCGCGCGGCCGAAAGCTTGGGCGCGGGGGCGTCCGGGGCGCGCGTCTACGGCGTCAAGGTCGCGCCGCGCCTGGAGGGGGGCGCGGTCAGGATCAGCCTTTCAATCCTCTCGGGTAAGTTTGACGAAGTGACGAGTTGCGAACAGGTCAAGGCGCTCCGTGAGGAGCCTGCTGCCACCTACCTCGTCCGCAGGGGCGAGTCGGTACGCGTCACGCAGTTCGAGGGCCTCGGCATTGAGCCCTTCGAGGTGAAGGTCGTCGCCGCGGAGGGCGGCGAGCAGAACACCCGGCAGACAGGCTGTTGCACGTGTGCCGGAGGGCCGTGTTGCGTCCCGAAGGGGCAGGAGTGCAGGAGGTGTCATAGCTGCATCTGCTGCGTCGCCTAAGCCCCGCCGGGGGCCGAAGAGCGCGCGGCTCAAACGGCAACTGAAAGGCGCGTGGGTTCGGCGTCAGAGGCGTGAAGCCCGCGGCGAGTTCGGCACGCTTACAACCCCAACCCGCGCTTCAAGAAGGAGGGAGAGATGAGACTGCGTAGAACATTGCTGATCGTCGTCGCCGTGTTGGCTATCGTCTTCGGCGCGATCTCCTTCGGGATGCTCGCCGGCGGCGTCGGCGAGACGACGGCCGGGGCGTGCCAGAAGTGCGGCGACGGCTACTGCGCCCCGTCGTGCGAGAACAAGTACACCTGCCCGAGAGACTGCGGCGGAACAACCTCGGTGCGATGAATTAACCCTGACACTCTGGCGGCGTAACCTCCTGGCCGGCTCATCCCGCGCGCACGAGCGTAAAGGGTGAGTCGGCCAGCATTCGTTTGACGCGCCGGCAGCGATTAGCTTGCGCCCTTCATGCGTCTCGCCAGTTCCAGACCTTCCGCCGCTTCCGACCATTCGGGGTTGATGTCTAGGGCCTTCTGAAACATCTCCGCCGCCTGTTCCGGCCGGCGCAGCGCGAGATGGGCGTTGCCCAGGCCGGTGAGCGCGTTAGGGTCTTCGGGTCGGACGCGCAGCGCCTCCCGAAAACCCTGCTCGGCGGCCGAAGGCGAGTCGCGCAAGACGCCCCACGCCAGTTCGGTGAGGATCGCGGCCGGCACTTCGTAGCCGCGGGCGAGTTGTGCGGAGCGGACGGCAGTCGTGACGGCCCGCTCCCTCTCGCCCGTCTCGTTCTCGATCATGGCCCTGAGCATCAGGCGCACGGCCTCAGAGTTGGCGGCGACCGTTTCTCCGTCCGGATGTTTCCGCGCGCCGTCGAAGGAGACGGGGACGCGCGCCCCGCCGCCGAGGCCGATGAGCGCCTCCAGCGCGCGGAGTTTGGCCGGCCCGAACGCCTCGGCGAAGAGCGCGGCCGGGGCGCTGAACTCGACCGCCGGCCGCCGGACGGAGTTGAGCGGCCCGGCCCCGGCGAGCCTTTCGAGCTCGGCCCGGCCGCCGACGTAGCCGCCCAGCACCTCGGCGGGCTGATCCAGGTAGACCGCCTTCAGCCCTTCCCGAAGCTCGCCGCCCGCGAGCGATTCCTCCCACCTCTCCCAACGCATCTTCACGGGGCTCTCCGCCCCGACGAGGGCCAGGATGGGCGTGCCCGTGCCGAAGTTCCCGAGCCACGCATCCGTCTCCGGGTAGACCGACAGGAAGGTGCGGACAATCGTCCTGAGATTCTCCTCGGACAGTTGGTAGAGCGGGAGCCACTGGCAGAAGATGCCGCCGTCGGAGAGCGTGCGGCGCACCGCCGTGAAGTGTTCCTGCGAGTAGAGCGAGCCGACGCCCGCCTGCCACGGGTGGAAGAGGTCGGCGACGACCACGTCGTACTTCTCGGGCGTCGCCCTCGCCACACGCAGCGCGTCGGCCGTGATGACTTGCGCGCCGGGGCTTTCGAGGACGCGGTAATTGGTCGCCGCGAAATGCTTCCGCGCCAGCTCCAGCACGCCGGGCACCAGCTCGACGGCGACCAGCCGCTCGGGCCGGTGCAGCGAGACGGCCCCGAGCGTGTTGCCGGTGCCGACGCCGAGCACGAGCACGCGCCGGGGCGAAGGGTGAAGCAGCATCGGGAGGTGCCCCTGCCGCCGCTCGGTGAAGACGCCGCGCCCGCCGCCTAGTGAGTAGGTGTTGTTGACCTTCAGCCGCCTCTCGCGCGCCGGCCCGCCCGTCTCCACGACGGAGACGCTCGCCGCCGGGTCTTCGCGGTAGTCGATCAGCCGCTCGCCGGGGTTGCCCCAGATGCGGATTTCGCGCGGCGACAGGATCAGGAGCACCAGCGCGACTCCCGCGCCCGCGGCGACCACTGGCCCCGCCTTCACACGACCCGCGTTGAAGATCGCCACGGTCACGGCGAGCGCCAGAGACAGCCCCGCCATGACGACTAAGGAGTTGTGAAGCCCCAGGCCCGGCAGCAGGAAGAATCCGGCGGCGAGCGGCCCCAGGACGGAGCCGACCGTGTTGGCCGCGACCAGCAGGCCGACCGGCCCGCCTCGTTCACGGCCCCGGGCGGCGTCTAGCAGGAGCGGGAAGATGACGCCCATGCAGACGGCGGGTACGAGCAGGATGAAGGCGCTCAGCAGGCTCTCCAGGATGATGCCGCGCCTGACGAAGCCTGTGCCGAGCTGCTCGCCGAGACGCGCCGAGACGCTCGGGACGAAGTAGATCAGGAACAGGCTCACGAGCACGTAGTTCGCCAAAAGCACCTCGACGGCTGCGAAGGTGCGCAACGGCGGCAACCGGCCGAGGAAGCTCCTGTACGCCCAACTCCCCAGCGCGATGCCGAGCAGGAAGACCGCGAGCACGGTCGCGAAGCTGTAGACGGTGCCCGAGAGCACCTGGTCGAGGGCGCGCGTCCAGAGCACTTCGAGCGAGATGGCGATGAGGCCGGTCACGAAGAGCAGCAGGGCGGCGCGGGCGGCGGGAACTCCGGCTTCGTCGGCCGAAGGCTCAACCCCGGGAGGCGGACTCGCCCCGTCGGCCGCGGCGTCTTCAGCCGAGTCTTCCCGAACGGCCTTACTCACCGAGAAGGCCAGGAGCGCCGCCGCGAAGTTGCCGAGCGCGGCCGCGAGAAGCGTGTACGAGACTCCGAGGAGGGGCAGGAGAACAAACGCGCTCGCCCACGCCCCGACCGCGCCGCCCAGCGTGTTCGCCGCGTAGAGCGCGGCGACGCCGCCCCGGCCCGCGTCGCGCGCCCCCTGCCACTTGACCACCAGCGGGAAGGTCGCGCCCATGAGCGCCGTCGGGACGACGAGCACCACCGCCGCCACCGCGAGGCGGAAGAGGAGCGCGCCCCCGGTCTCAAACTCCAGCGGCGCGTGAGTGTCGTAGAAAGGCGTCAGGAGGTTGACGGTCAAGGGGAAAAGCAGGCCGGCCAAGCCGACGAAGACCTCGACGGCCGCGTAGACCTTCAGCAGGTCGCGCCCCTCCAGACGCAAGCGGTCGGAGAGGTAGCTGCCCAGCGCGATGCCGCCGAAGAAGACGGCGAGGACGGCCTGCACCGCGTAGGCCGTGTGCCCGAAGAGGTCGCCGAGCAGCCTGACCCAGACGACCTCGTAGACGAGCGCCGACACGCCCGACAGGATGAAGGCGAGCAGCACACTCCGCGGGAGACGGTTGTGGGGCGCACTCATGTTCTCACTTCGGACTCTTCTGCTGATGACGGACGAAAGCTGCGGAACGGGAGGACGCGCCGGGGCCGACGCGCCGAAGGCTAACACACCCCTCCGAGGTTCATGAAGGGCTATGAAATGTGAATGTGTGGAAGCGCGGGTGATTTAACGGCGAAAGGAAAGGCCGCCCCCCTTCCCAAGATCAGGGGGCGGCCCCGCAGACACCTCATTTTCCGGAGGAGAATGAAGATGGCCGATAGTGTACCATACCCGCGTACGCCTGTCTGAAAGATTCCTGAGTGGGCTTGTGAGGGGCCGCGAATCCTCGTGTGACGAAATTCAGTCGGTTCGAGAGGCCCGCTTCACGCGGCGTCGACGCCGGGTTGCGGAGGAAAAAGCCATGCTCACCAATAAGCGGCTACTGCTGTTAAGCCTCGTGGCGGCGACCTTGATGACCGCCCAGTCAATCGCGGGTCAGGAGCCGGGTACTCGCTGCACGCGCTATAAGGCGGGTTCTGGCAAGCAGAAGTCGTCGAAGCCCCAGGCGCCGCGGGGCGTGAAAGACCTCGACACGCTGGCCGAAGCGCTGAAGGCTCAAGGCTTGAACGTCGAACGCGCCGGCGACGTGTCACAACCCTTCTTCTCCGTCGAGGGGCACGCCCTAAACGTGGACGGCGAGAACGTGCAGGTCTTCCAATACCGGACGGCGGGGGCGGCCGAGAAGGAGGCGGGGCAAGTGAGCCCCGACGGTTCGAGCGTCGGCGCCAGCATCATGTCGTGGGTGGGGACGCCACATTTCTTCAAGCGTGAAAAAATAATAGTCCTCTACGTCGGCGACAACCCTCGCGTGCTGGATGCTCTGCGGGCGGCGCTCGGCGTCCAGTTCGCCGGCAGGTGAGGGTTAAAGCGCGGGGTGACAGGTTAGCCTGAGACGGCACCGCAAAGAGTTCGTATTTCTCAGGAAGCCTTCTTCCCGTCGTCCGGGGGCGCGGCCAGAATGTAAGACACCACCCCGGTGGCGGCGATCATCATGATGATGCTCGTGCCGAAGCTGTCGGCCGGACCGCCATAATCAACCCGCGGCGCCGCGACCCAACTCGCCCACGCCCACGCGGCCGCGGCCCCGACCACGCCGCCCGCGGCGGCCCTCGCCGCGACGTTCAACCTCGGCGTCACCTTCTGGACGCCCCAGGCCGAGAGCGTAAAGATGAACCCGAGCACTACTGAGACTAACAGCCAGTAAGCGTAACCCACGTACCAGTAGACGTTCGGCCGCCACGGCAGCGAGGACAGCGAGACGGCGAGCAGCACGCCGGTCAGGCCCGCGAGGGCGCCGCGCCACAGCAGTTGTATTTGGACGTCACCGGTGACCGGCGCCCGACACACACGCCACACGAGAATCATCGCGAGAAGAGCAAGCAAGCTCAGGACAGAAAACAGAATCATAATTTCTTACCGGGAAGGAGCCGTATCAGGCGGATCAGGTCACGGCAGGTAAGCATACCGGACATACCCTCCGCAACCGGCCTCCGGTTTTCGCTTGATTACCTATATAAAACGGTATATCGTACTTTGCCGCTACCGTCAGTTGAATCGTTTCCGTGCCCGGCACAGCGCGCCGGTTGTTTCGAGGTCGGGCCACTCTCCTCATAGTTAGTTCGTTAAAGCTGCCCCACAGCCTTACTTTCCGACGGATCGCTGCCCTCAGCTCGATCCTGAGGCGTACTTCATACTGTAGGCAATTCTCTCTAAGGGGGCCTTCGCGTGGGCCGCCTTGCTTTAACTCACCACCCTATAACCTCGGAGGAAACATGAAGAAAGCTTTGCTCTCGTCTACCCGCCGTCGCGCCGTCGCCTTCGCCCTCGCGTCCCTCGCGTGCGCCACGTTCGCGGTCGCCGTCTCCGCGAACCACCCGTGGCGCAAGTACCACTGGGCGCGCACGAGCAACCCGTTCACCATCCAACTCGGCGACAACGTCTCGTCCGCCTGGGACTCGTACCTGCGGGAGGCTTCGGCCGACTGGTCGGTGTCGAGCGTGCTGGACACCACGGTCGTGGCCGGCGGGACGAACGGGACGGACTGCCGTATGACCCTCGGGCGCGTCGAGGTCTGCAACGCCAACTACGGCAGCACCGGCTGGCTCGGCATCGCCTCGATCTCGATCAGCGGCAGCCACATCACGGCGGGCTCGGTCAAGAACAACGACTACTACTTCAACCAGCCGAGGTACAACACCCCCTCGTGGCGGAGGATGGTGATGTGCCAGGAGGTCGGGCACACCTTCGGCCTCGACCACCAGGACGAGAACTTCAGGAACCTCAA
Source organism: Acidobacteriota bacterium (assembly GCA_030860645.1). GTDB lineage: Bacteria > Acidobacteriota > Blastocatellia > Pyrinomonadales > Pyrinomonadaceae > QHXN01. Next base: position 1,650 of record JALZHT010000063.1, on the reverse strand, counting down.
CCTCGGGACGTGCATGGACTACTCGAACGACCCTTCGGGGACGGCGGGCACCAACGGCTCGCTCAACAACGAGCACCCGAACCAGCACGACTACGACCAGTTAGTGACCATCTACTCGCACTTCGACAGCACGAGCACCGTCGGCCAGAAGACGGCCCCCGCCAAGATGCCGCCCGCGATGGCCGACATCATCTTCGAGGGGCCGGGCCAGTGGGGCAAACTCGTCCGCGGCTCCCGCGCGCAGGGGCACTCGCTCTACGAACTGGACTTCGGCGGCGGGCACCGCATCTACACGCACGTCATCTGGGCGAGCGACGAGCACCAGTAAACATCACCCTGCCGGCAACTCGGCCGCAGGTCTGAATCGTCGGGGTCTGGTGAAGAGAGGGGCGGGGCGCAAACCCCGCCCCTCTTGCGTCGGGGGCGCTGACGTTCGTCCCGCCGGTGACTTCGTGTCCGTAGTGAGTCGCCGGGCCGTCAGGGAGCCGCCGCGTCTACGGCCGTTACGACGCACGCTGCCCGTGCTGCTTACGCCGCCCGTACCGGGTCATGCCCCGCGGCTTGTACACCGACAGCGTCGTGTTCACGAGCAGCACCAACAGGGCGACGGCGGCGTCGGCCACGAGTTGGACCCGCAGTCCGCGGAGGTCGGCGCCGGATAAGGTCGTCTCTGCCGCGACGCCCGCCATGTGGCTAATAGGTCGCGTGTGCACCAGCAAGATGGCGATGGCGAGGATGGTCAGCAGGAACTTCACCAGAACCCAATAGTGCCGGAATAATCCCCACGGGGTGCCCAGCGATTGGACGAGCCCGGTCAACAGCGAGCCGAGGCTTAGCGGGACGATGACGAACCAGGTGATCATCTCCATCGTGAGGTAGGCGGCGCGCACCGTCTGAGCGTCCCGGCCGGTCAGGCCGGCGACGGCGAGGGCGAGAAAGCCGGCCACCGCGCCGAGCCAGCCGACCGAGGACGTGACGTGCGCGGTGAGCGCGAACTTGCGGAGGCCGGGCGTCATGGTCGTCACGGCGCGTGGCCGCCGAGGCCGCGGCCCGAAAGGTGCAGGATGACGAACAGCAGGGCTAAGACGAGCGCGATGATCCCGAACACCTTCACCCAAAGGGGCGTGCCGGCGTCGTGGTCGGGGGGCGGATCAGACATGTGCCTCTCCTTTGTCGCGCGTCGTGGCCGTCAAGGTTCCTAGGACGGCAACAGTTTACCGAGACGCTGCGCCGGTATCAAAAGACCTTTACGCTCAAAGTCGCGGGCGGCCTTCAGGTTTTAGCCGCGCTGTTTCGCCGGCCCCCGACCGGAATGATAATCTGACGCACCGATAAGGAGCACAGCCGCCCGGATGAGAAGAACCTTTCGCAAGTATGCGCCCTTGTTACTGACGGCAGTTGTCTTAATCGCCGGCTGTAACCGAGACTCTACAGACAGCCCTCTTTCCCAGGCGACGCCGGCCCCGCGAGCCGCGGCGGCGCCCGCGCTGGCGGTGCGGGAGGCCGAGTCCCCTGCGGGGCCGGACAGCCGCGAGCCGGAACTCTTCTCGACGGCCGACGGCCGGCTCATCCTGAGCTGGGTGGAGAAGGTCGGGGAGAAGCGCTACGCGCTGCGGTTCGCCGTCCGCGACGCGGCCGGCTGGTCCGCGT
>JALZHT010000642.1 GCA_030860645.1 Acidobacteriota bacterium | reverse complement strand
TCGAGGCCGCGCCCGTCTCCGAGGCGTTCGCCGGGATTCTGCGGGAGGTGCTCGCGTGAGGGATTTTGCTTGTCAATTTGGCGGCGGCGGGAATTCACGACCGACTACGCGTTTTATAGTAACCACGGCGCGGGCACCCCGGCGAAAGAGATGAGAGAAGAGATGAGAGAGAGGCTCGAACGGATCATCACGCAGCGAAAATTCCAGGCGGCGCTCGTGGGCGCGGCCGTCGCGCTCTACCTCGCGCTGGCCCTGGGCAGCGCCATGACCAAGACGCCGGAGATTGACGAGGGCTTCTTCGCGAACCCCGCGTTGAACCTCGCGACGAAGGGCCGGATGGGGACGACCATACTGGAGACCGAAGGCTCGGCCCTCAAAGGCATCCGCGAGCACACCTACTGGGTCTTGCCGCTCCACCTCGTCTTGCAGGCGGGCTGGTACAAGCTCTTCGGCTTCAGCCTCCTCTCGCTGCGGGCCATCTCCATCGTGTGGGGGCTGGTGGCCCTGGCGGCGTGGTTCCTCATCATGAAGCGGCTCACGGGGGCGCGGGCCGCGGGGCTTCTGGCGGCGGGGCTGTTGGCCGTCAATTACACCTTCATCGCGGTCGGCTCGCTCGGGCGGATGGACATGATGTGCGCCGCGCTCGGCTTCGCGGGCCTCGCCGCCTACCTCGTCTTGCGCGAGCGCAACCTGGGCGCGGCCGTCGTCGCGAGCCACGCCCTGGTCGTCCTGAGCGGACTCACGCACCCGAACGGCATCATCCATCTCGCCGGGCTGGTGGTCGTCACCCTCTACTTCGACCGGCGGCGGCTGCGCCCCGCGCACGTCGGCCTCGCGGCGCTCCCGTACCTCGCCGGCGCCGTCGGCTGGGGCCTCTACATCCTCGAAGACCCCTCGGCCTTCGTCGAGCAGTTCGCGATGAACTCGCGCGACGGCGGGCGGCTCGCCGGGTTCAAAGCGCCGTGGGTCGGCTTCGCCAACGAGTTCTTGCAGCGCTACCCGCACGCCTTCGGGCTGGGGGCGAACTCGGCGGGCCACTCGGGGCCGATCTACCTGAAGTCGCTGCTGCTGGTGCCTTACGTCGTGGCCGTCGTGTGGGGCTTCGCCTCGCGCGGCGTGCGCCGCCACGCGAGCTACCGCGTGCTGCTGATGCTGGTCGTCGTCTACTTCCTCATCCTCTCGCTCATTGACGGCCAGAAGGAGACGCCCTACCTGATCCACATCTTCCCCGTCTACGTCGGCCTGCTGGTGCTCCTCCTGCGCCGGCTGTGGGAGGCGCGGCCCGGCCTGCGCCCGCTCGTCGTCGTGTGCGTCGCGGGCTTCCTGGCGCTGGAGGCGGGCGGCATGCTCCTGCGCATCAGGCAGCGGACTTACCAGAACCTCTACCAGCCGACCATCGCGTTCCTCGAACAGAACTCCGACCGGGAGACGCAGATCACCGGCAGCTCCGCGCTCGGCTTCGGGCTGAACTTCCGCGACACCCTGAAGGACGACATCCGGCTCGGCTACGCGAGCGGCAAGCGGCCCCGCTTCATCGTCATCAACTCCGAGTACGAGATGTCCTACGCGCGCGCCCTCGACAAGCAGCCCGAGGTCAAGCGCCACATCTCGGCGCTGCTCACCGAGGAGTACGCGCCCGTCTACCAGAACGAAGGCTTTAAGGTTTACGAGTTGCGGAAGAAGTAGGCGGCGGGGCGGCCGGGAAAGCGCCTAAAGGTCTTTCCTGATGACGAGTGATAAGTTGGGCACGAGGGTGACGCCGGTGACGAGCCGCAGCCCTTTCATGATCCCTTTCAGGGTTTTCTTCAGGCCCTTCAAACGTTGCCGGTTCAAGGCCGAATACCAGAGGTCTATGCGGTCTCGCAACCCGCCGCGCGACGGCTCCAGCAAAACAGCGCGCGAGCCGGAGACCGTGCGTAAAATGCTCAGGATTTCGTTCTCAGTGGCCCCGCGGATGCCCCGCCGTAAAAGAACCTCCCAGGGCTCTTGGGGGTTGATTCGGTTGGAGAATTTGCGCGCGGCGGCGAGGGCCAGGCGCGGGGGCAGGTAGTTAATCAAAGGCAACCCGGTGGTGTGGTGTTCAATCGGGAAGTAGCGGTGCGGAGTCATGTTAAGGAACAAGTAACCGCCGGGCTTAATGACCGACCAGACTTTGGGGATCACCATCCGCCGCTCCCCCGGCAGCAGATGCTCGTACACGGCGCTCAAAATCACGAAATCGAATTCGCCGAGGCCCTCCGGCAGCTCGTTGCCGGACGGCGAGAGGTGGAATTGAACGTTCGGGTAGCCGTAATGCTGTAGGCGGGCGCGGGCGATGGTCAAAAGCTGCGGCTCTAATTCGACCCCGACGATTTCCGCCGCCGGGAAGGCGCGCGCTAGAATCATTGACGACGCCCCGCTGCCGCAGCCGAAATCGAGAACCCGTTTGCCCGCGAAATCACTCTCCGCGAAATAGGCAGTCAGATCATGCTCCAGATCACGTTGCACGTAGCCCGGGTCAGCGTCACGGCAAATCTCATCACAGACGTAGTCCGCGCCCTTGATGTCAAGAATCAGTTGAATCAAGCTCAACGGGTAGTCCGTCTGACATCTGTCCACGGGAACGAACAAACCTTTCCGCGGCCGCACCGAAACTTCTTTCATCCCGTTAGGAAGTTCCTCCACTATGACGTCCGCGTCCGGGTGGCTGAGGGTCGTGGTCATGGTGCAGACTGTTACATGTACGGCAAGACGGGGGCAACCTTTTTTTTTCTTTCAAGCGTGTTTGGTGTCAACCGCCGGGCGACCTCTATGCGCGGGGCCTGCCGCGCCCCGCGCCCCGCCCGGCGGCCGGGAGAAACGCCTGCGCCGGACGGCGCACGAGGAGGCTCCGCGGATGAGACTACTTCTCACGACCACTTCTCGCGCGAAGGTCAGGGGGCTGCGTGAAGCAGAGTTGGCGTAAACGAGTGCCGGCGGCGATGTTGATCCTGGCGGGGGGCGCGCTCGCGTGCCTGACGTGCGCCTTCGCGCAGCTCCAGGC
>JALZHT010000062.1 GCA_030860645.1 Acidobacteriota bacterium | reverse complement strand
GCCGCCGGGGCGGTCGTCGGTTCCGCCGATGTCGTCTCCGCCTGCGTCGCGGGGGCCGGGGCGGGACTGGCTGGCGCGGCGACGGCCGGCGCGGCGTTCGTCGTGTCGGATGGCGTCGGAGCAGTTTGCGCGTGCGCCGTCGCCGAGAGCAGCGCGCAGACCACGGTCAGGGTCAAGCAGCTGAGAAAGCTTTGCGCGCGCCCGTAACTGCGAAGCATATTATTTCCCCTTTTCATTCACCGGCGGAGGAGCGGTAAACGTTCAAAAGAAGTTGAGAAGCCCGTGTTCGCCTGAGCCGAGGTGTGAGACCAACGAAAGTAAAGAGTTCGCTGGCGAGAATGGTGGAAGCAAGTGAGAATATCGGGCAAAGAACCCAGATCCGCTGAAAGCAACCGAAGCCTACTTCTAACACTGGTTTATGTCAACATTTTTTTCTGCGGGCCGCCGCACCCGTTCAGCCCGGGCCGCCGCCGCCCGCCCGCCCCCCGCTTTGGACGGATAAAAGGGTTAGATTGTTATAACTTCTCATGCTATTCTCCGTCCCCTATCCTTCGAACAGTGGGACTGTGTTTCTCACGTTGCCAACGTCAACAGCTCACGCCGCCCGCAGGGCGAGCATTTCGGGCCGCTTCATTCGCCCCACGATGTGAGAAATCCCTGGCGGTGAGACCGGGTCTTCGACGGGTCGGCAACGGTTCACGAGCCGCCGAGACCTCTTCGGCAGGCCGCTACTCACCCCTCGCCACCGGAACGGAGCATGCCGTCCGAAGTAACAGTCATGAAGTTCGGCGGCACGTCCGTCGAAGACGGGCCGGCGTTCGAGCGGGTCGCGCACATCGTCGGCGCGCACGAGGGCGGGCGGCCCGTGGTCGTCGCCTCCGCCATGAGCCGCGTGACGGACGCCCTCCTCTCAAGTTTGCGGACGGCGGCGCGGGGGGAGATAACTGAAGCCCTCCGCTCCGTCGAAGAGCACCTCGAACGACACCTGCAAGTGGGCCGCGGTCTGGGGGCGACCGCGCGGGCCGGCGTGACGCGGCGGATCGAAAGCTTCGGGAGGGAGATTGCGGATTTACTCGGCGGCGTCGCTTCGAGCAGGAGGGCGAGCGCGGGCCTGCGGGACGCCGTCGCCTCGTACGGCGAGCGCCTCTCCGCATACCTGCTCGCGTCCGTCCTCGCCGAGCACGGTCTCCCGGCGTCTCACGTTGACGCGCGCCGCTGCATCGTGACGGACGGCGAGCACGGGAGCGCCGGCCCGTTACCCGCGCAGACCCGGCAGCGCACGCGCGCCGAACTCGGGCACTTGCTCAAGGCGGGGAGGATTCCCGTGCTGGGCGGGTTCATCGCCGCCACCAGCCGGGGGGTGCCGACCACACTCGGGCGCGGCAGTTCCGATTACACGGCGACGCTCGTCGCCGCGGCCCTCGACGCGCGCGAGGCCCAAATCTGGACGGACGTGAGCGGGGTGCTGACCGCCGACCCCCGGCTCATCGAGACGGCGCGCACAGTCCCCCGCCTCTCTTACGGGGAGGCCGCGCAACTCGCCCGCTTCGGCGCGAAGGTGCTGCACCCGAAGTCGCTTCAACCCGCCGCCCGGCGCGGAATCCCGCTGCGCATCTTTAATTCGCGCGCGCCGGGAGAGGCCGGCACGCTCATCTGTGCCGGGGCGGAGGCGTCCGGCGGCGCGGTGAAAGCCATCACGCATCAGGCCGGCGTCCACATGATCGAGGTCACTTCCACGCCGGCCGCGGTCGCCAACGGATTCCGGCGCGCGGTTCAGGAAATCTTCGGCCGGCGTCACACGGCCGTCAACCTCGTGGCGACTTCGGAGGTCGGTGTTTCGCTGGCGTGCGCGGGGGCCGACGCGCTGCCCTCCGTCGTTCAGGATTTACGGCGCGTCGGCTCCGTCGAGGTGCGCGGAGGCCGCGCCCTCGTCTGCTGCGTGGGCGCGGGACTGCGGGGCGCGCCGGGGGCCGTGTGGAAACTCTTCGACGCCCTCGCGGAGATTGACCCCACGCTCACGCGCCACAGCACCGCCGGCAACAATTGCATCTTCGTCGTCGCCGAGGATCGTGTCGGCGGCGTGGTCAGGCGGCTGCACCGCGGGATTTTCGAAGCAGGGCGTTAAGCGTCCGCCGCGCTCAGGGTTGAGTAGCTTTCGACTTCGGCGGGCCTGCGTCCTCCGTCGCCTTGAGGGTTAAGAAGGGCAGATGGTTGAATTGGACTCCCAGCGAGGGCGACTGGAAGAAGATGTAGTACACGCCCGCCTGCGGCGGCACGAAGCTCGCTTCGTAGACGCCGTCGCCGAGGGGTTTGGCCCACGCGCGTTGCTGCCAGACGCCGGGCGCGAGGAAGACGAGCACGCCCATGTCCTTCAACTCCGCCTGCGGCCGGTCGGAGCCGGCGTCCGTCACCCGGAAGCGCAGCCGGTAACTTTCCCCGACGCGCAGGTCGCCGCCTTGCGCCAGCGCCTCGACCTTGATGGGGACTCCCCTCTGCTTCGGCAGGTCGGGATTTTCCTTCACCGTAATCTGGAAACAGTTCACCATGCGGGGCGAGTCCAGGAGGAAGGCCACGTCGTACTGGCCGTGCGCGCCGAGCCTCACGGTGGTCGTGTAAACGCCGGGCGCGGTCTCGCTTAAGCTGTGGTCGAGGACGAGCACGGCCCGCGGGGCGCGCCGGTAATTCTGGAAGCTCCCCATCGGCGCCGCCATCCCTTCGGAGTAGTAGTAGATGGCTTGGTCGGCCGGGTTCGCCACCAGCACCGCGCCCGCCTCCGGGGCCGGGACGACCGAGGCGGACATGGAGGTGTGGCGCGACGCCTGCGGCGCTTTCTGCCCGGCGGGGAAATGGTTGACAGTCACCTCGGAACCTTCCTTGCCGAGTTCACTGGTCTTGATCATCGTGACGAACTCGCTGCCCGTGGAGCGGACGTAGGCGAAGTCTTTGGTGAAAGTAATCTGGTCGGGCGACGGCCCGACGGGCACGGCCCGGAGCAGGCGGTTGGTGGCCGCGTCGAAAATGTAGACCTCACTGGCCGTGCGGTTGACCACGAAACCGAAACGGCCGCCGGGCAGGAAACGTATCGCGTGGAGGCCGGGCCGCGCCGTCATCCGGGCCACGATGTCGTGCCCCGCCCCGCCCACCACGACGACCGTCCCGTCGCCCGCGTTAGCCACGTAGACCGTTTTGCCGAGCGGCGAAAAAGCCAGCGCCGACGGGAGCGGGCCGACCTTGAGGTCTTTGACCCGGGCGAGTTTGCGCACGTCCACGACCGACAGCGTCCCGCCCTGCCGGTTCGTGACGAAGGCGTAGAGGTCGTCGTCGGTGAAAGCGATTTCGTGGTGCCCCGCCCCCGTGTGGAGTTGGGCCGCGACTTTCAGCGTCGCCGTATCAATCACGGTGACGCCGCCCTGCGTCTCGCCGGCGGCGTCGTTCCCCACCCACAGGTATTTCTCGTCGTGCTGTAAAACGACGCGGGTGGGACTCACCCCGGCCGCGACGTTCGCCAGCACTTTCCAGGTGGCGGTGTCAACGACGGCCACCTGATTGACCGCCGGCATGGAGACGTAAAGCCTCTTCTTGTCGCCGCTCAAGACCCAGTCTTCGCCGGGGCTGGGCAGAGCGACCAGGGTGTACAGCTTGGTGGCGCCGAAGCCGGAGACGGGGTCTATGACCGAGATGTTGGGTTCGTGATTGAGCGCCAGGATGAAATACGAGTTGAGGTCTATGTCCGGGCGGTCGCTGAAGCTCGCTTGCAGGAACGACTGAACTTTCTCACGGCAGCCCTTCGCCGCCTGGCCCGGCTCCCGGAGATCCATCCAGGCCGCGGGCCGTAGATTACCGAGGGCCGTGCCCGCGTTGCTGTCGGTGATTTTAAATCGCACGGTCGCCTCCGTGCCCTCCAGCAGTTCGGGGGCACGCCCGTGCGCGGCCGGCTCGATAGTGAATTCGACGGCCACGCCCTCGCGCGCATACCGTTGCGGGAGGCGGGAACTGTCCGTCCCTTGCTGCGCGTAAATTTGAGGGGGGCCGAGGGCGAGCAGAGACGCAAAGCTCAACACCAGCCCGGCGGCCTGAGAAATCGTGCGCGCGAAAGGTTTGCTGTCCATAATTCTCCATGAAACCGGCGGCTCGGGACTCCGGCCCCTCCCGCGCCCCTCCGGATTCATTCTTCAGCGGGCGCGCCGCGCGCGGGCGTCTTGGCTAGGGTGCGGTGGTGAGTGAGCGGAGTTCGGAGGCGGCGGAATTTCCCATAACAAACGTTGAGAATCTAATGCCCGCTGTCGGGAACTGTCAAACATTTTCTCATCGGACGCTCAGGGACGGGGGAGCGCAGGGTCAGTCTCGCGCGAATCTTTTCAACGCCACCGCCCCGCGCTAGTATGTACGAACGTCCGGGGAGAGAATGTCCGGCCCCGGCCAGCAGAAGATGCCGCGTCGAAGCGAGGGAGACCATTCTAACGGGAGTTCCGCCAGGCACTCGGCCCTCGCCCGCCTTTTAGCCGGGGCGGGCCGCGACTTCTACGGGCGCGGGTGGGTGCTCGGGACAAGCGGGAATTTCAGCGCCGTCGAGAGCCTTGAGCCGCTCCGGCTGGCGATCACCGCCAGCGGGGTGGACAAGGGGGCGCTCACGCCCGGTCACATCTTGCAGATTGACGCGCGCGGCGAAGTCACGCGCGGGCGCGGGCGGCCGTCGGACGAGGCGCGGCTCCACCTCACGGTCGTGCGCGTGCGCGGGGCGGGGGCCGTCCTGCACACCCACTCCGTGTGGAGCACCATCCTCTCCGAGGCGTGCGCGCGGGAGGGGCGGCTGCTCCTCGAAGGGTTCGAGATGCTGAAGGGCCTCGCCGGCGTCCGCACGCACGAGCACCGCGAGTCGCTCCCCGTCATCGAGAACTCTCAGGACATGGAGGCGCTCGCGCGCGCGCTCGAAGAAGTCTTGGAGAGATACCCGGACTCGCACGGGGTCTTACTGCGGCGACACGGCCTCTACACCTGGGGCCGAGACCTGGCCGAGGCCAGGCGTCACGTCGAGATTCTGGAGTTCCTGCTCGAAGTGACCGGGCGGACGTGCGGCGCGCACGCCCCCGGGCCGGTCGTAGCTTAGGGGCTGTGGGCGCGGAGGAGAGAGATGGCAATCGTCACCATACCCGACGAGCAGAAGACCCTCACGGACGAGGCGGCGATCCGCCGCCATTTGGAGAGCATCGGCGTCGGCTACGAGCGTTGGGAGCCGGCGCACGCGGTGGCGGGCGACGCGCCGCCGGAAGAAATCCTCGCCGCCTACGCGGCCGAGATCGAGCGGCTCAAGTCGCGCGGCGGCTACGTGACGGCCGACGTGATTGATGTCAACCCGCAGACGCCCGGCCTCGACGAGATGCTGGCGAAGTTCAACCGCGAGCACTGGCACGACGAGGACGAGGTGCGCTTCATCATCCGCGGTCGCGGGGTGTTTCACATCCACCCGGCGGAGGGGCCTCTGACGAGCGTCGAGGTGGAGCCGGGCGACCTGCTCAGCGTGCCGCGGGGGACGCGCCACTGGTTCGGCCTCTGCGCCGACCGCGAGATTCGCGCCATCCGCCTGTTCCAGGACAAGTCCGGCTGGACGCCGCATTACACCGACAGCGGCGCGGAGCGCGGCCATCAGCCGTCGTGCTTCGGCCCGTCCCACATCCCGCCCCGGACGGCCGCGGGCCGAGTTTAGGTTCTCATGCCGGACGCGCACGCACGGGCCATCCTGCTCGACATCGAAGGGACGACCACCCCGGTCGAGTTCGTCTACGAAGTCCTCTTCCCTTTCGCACGCCGGCACGTCGGGGAGTTCCTCCGGCGGCACTCCTCTTCCGAGGGCGTGCGCGCCGACCTCTCCGCGCTGAAGGTCGAGCACCGCGCCGACGCCGACAAGGGGCACGAGCCGCCTCCCTGGCGCGAGGACTCGGCCGATTCCGAGGCGGAGTCGGCGACCCGCTACGCCCACTGGCTGATGGATCAGGATCGAAAATCCACGGCGCTGAAATCCCTGCAAGGTAAAATCTGGGAAGGCGGCTATCAGAGCGGGAGCCTGCGCGGTCAGGTTTACCCGGACGTGCTCCCGGCCTTCGGGCGCTGGCGGCGGCAGCGGAGGGCCATCTACATCTTCTCGTCGGGGAGCGTCCTCGCCCAGAAGCTACTCTTCGCCCACACCACGGAGGGGGATTTGACCGGCCACATCAGCGGCTACTTCGACACCGCCACGGGCGCGAAGACGGACGCGGCCAGTTACCAATCCATCGGCGCAAAAATCGGCTCGCCCGCGAATGAAATCTTGTTCGTGTCGGACGTGACCGCCGAGCTTGACGCCGCGCGCGAGGCGGGCATGAGCACGGCCCTCTGCGTGCGGCCGGGAAGCCCCGAGCCGGAGTCGCCCGCCCACACGACCGTCCACACCTTCGACGTTATTTTCCCGTAACGAGGCCCCGGCCGGGGAGGGTTGTTTGTAAAGCTGCCGTAGGAGCCGGCAGAGTATATCGAATTACCGTTGAGTGTGTCGGGGGCGATTCCAACACAGAGGGCACGGAGCAGGCACAGAGTCCACAGAGAAGAAATTGATTTCTCTGTGCCCTCTGTGATCCCTCCGTGAACTCTGTGTTGAAATCGCCCCCCGACACACTCAACGGTAATTGGTTCTAAGCCCGGGGCGCGGGCCCTGGGCTTTATTCTGCCGCCCTGAAGGGGGCTGAATTTCCGAACAGGCTCAGAGGCGAAAGTCGCGTTCAGCCGAGTCTGATCCAGACTCCCTCCGAGGGCACCCGGTCGCCGTTGACGACGAAGAGCAGGTAAGGGCCGGGAGGTGCCACGTTGCCGTCCGGGGGCGCGGTGGCCTGCACGGCCCCGCCGCCGGCGGAGACGATGGCACAGCCGACGTAGCGCTGCGCCATGTTAAAGGCGTGGGTCACGGCCCCTGGCCGGAGCAAGACCACTTCGGCGATGTCGGCGGCCTGCGTCGTGTTAACCGTGAAGCCGGCCCCGTACGCGATGTTGGTCGGCGCGCTGTTGATGGCGGGCCGGGCCTTGAAGAAGTAAGGCGGCAGGTAGCGCTCGTGAGGTCTGGTTGCGCCGTTGGGGTCGCCGCCCACGAGCACGCTGCCGTCGGAGAGCAGGAGGGCGGCTGAGTGATAGCCGCGCTCCTGTTGCATCGTCGGGCCTGCGCGGAAGCCCGCGGCCGGGTCTTCGGGGTCGAAAGTCTCGACCGGGCCGCCGTCCGGCCCCCCCGTGATCCCGCCGACGATGACCACCTGGCCGTCCGGCAACAGCACCGAGTTCACCTTGTCGCGCCCGGCGTTCATGTTCGGGAGCGCCTGCCACGCGGGGGCGGCCGCCGAGAGGTCAATCCACTCGGCCGACTGCCGCGTGTCGGCCCCGACCCCGCCGGCGATGAGCACGCGCGGCTCGTAGTTGGGGGGCCGCAGGGGCAGCAGCACCGCCGTGCCGTCCATGTTGATCCCGCGCTGAGAGAAGACCTGGTTGAACTGTCCGGCCGGGTCGTCTACGACCGGCGTCACCGTCCAGTTGACACGCCGCGCCGGTTTCTGCGGCCCGGCGATGAAGAGGTCGCCGCCCGGCAGCACGAACGTCCACGGGTAAAACAGGTAGTCGAAGGGCAGCGCCTCCGGTGCCGACCACGAGCCCGCGCCGCCGGGCGTGAAGATCTCGAACGAAGCAGCCGTGACGCCCCCGTTCTTGTCGTCCGTCCCGAACAGCGTCATGACGCGGCCGTCGCCGAGCGTGACGCCGGTCGTGTAGAACCGGCCGATGTTCAACTCTCTGGCGGGCGAGAAGGTTAAGGTCGGCGGGTCGAACAGGAACGCGCGGCGTTCGGTGTCGGCGCCGACGCCCCCGAAGCCGCCGAACGCGAGGATCGTGCCCGCCGCGTCGTTCAGGTAGGCGTGGGAGCCGGACCAGAGATTCTGGTCGGGGAAGATGTCTGCGGGCTGGTTGGCGGGCTGGGTGTACAAGCCGGTCGCCTGATCCCAGATGCGCGTCTGGTCGGGCATCGGCCCCTCGCCCCAGAACAACACGCGCGCCGTGTTAGGCAGAAGCACGGCGTGCATGAAGATGATGCCGGGCAGGCCCGGCACTTCTTCCACCTTGCCGGTGGCGGCGGTCGCGCAGCGTTCGAAGTCCACGCCGGGGCAGTCGTTGTGGCCGGGGTCGAGGGGCAGCCGGAGCCGGGCCGCGTCGTCCGGCTTCAGCCACACGGTCTGCGTCGAGCGCACCAGCCCGGCAAGCCCCTGCGTGAGGTCAGCGACGGACTGACAGTGAAACAGGAAGTCGCCGCGCAGTTTGAACGGCTTGGCGCCGGCGGGCCGCTTGCCTTTGCCCTGGTACTTCTCGATTTCGGGGGGGAGCAGCAGCACCGGGGGCGCGACGGTCTCGACGACGAAAGACTCCGCCGGCCCGAGGCTGCGCACGTCTATGCTCTCGTTGGCGTAGGGCCAGTGCTGGCCGTGGGGGTGGAAGTTGTGCCACCCGCGGCCGAGGTCGAGGTTGAAGACGTACCAGCGAATCTTCTGGCCCGCGGCGGCCACGATGGTCGGCGAGTTGCCCACGAACGTGCGCCCGTTGAAGCAGAGCGAGGGCAGGCTCTCCTTGTCGTGCTCCTCGGCGCGCTCCCGGCCTGGCTCTTCCCCGCGCCCCTCTTCGTGCCCCTCCCCCTCCGCGTGCTCGTGTTCGAGCTTCCCGCGCATGACGTGGATGAACATCGGCACGTGCAGCGTGTCGGTCGGTTTGATGGCCGGCTGGAGGTGCGGCGCGCGCACGGCCTCTTCCATCACGGCCAGGAACGGGACGAGCGCGACGGGCACCTCCGCGCCCCCGTGCCCGAAGCGAGCCTTGGGGCCTGCGAGCTGCTCCCGCGTCAGCCCGCCGGCGAGCAGCTTCTCAAGGGCCGGCCCCAGCGGGAACCGCGGCAGGTGGTCGCACTCGTCGCCGGGCAGCACGACGATGCCGCCGAACAGGCCGCGGTTGATGCTCTTTCCCATGTCGCGGTAGTGGTCGTGGAACGGCCACGCCCCGATCATGTAGTTCTGCGCGTCGAGGGTGTACGTCCACGTCTGGCCCGGGCAGATTTCGTCGGAGCGCCGCCCGTCGCCGCTCCCGATGCCGAAGGGCCACGCGCCGTCGGAGTCGATTCCGTACTTCAGGCCGTGCACGTGAAAGCTGTGCGGCGCGTCGTCGTCATTCTTGACGCGAATGCGGAGCCGCTCGCCGGGGCGCGCGTAGATGACCGTGCCCGGCACGCGGTGGTCGAAGGCGGGTTCGTTGATGTCGGCCAGCACGAGCTTGTCGGGCTTCGGGACGAGGAAGTTGGGGTCGAGGTATTCGCGGTAGACGAGGGCCGTCAGCCGCCGCGCCTCCACCTCGGCCGGCGGGATGGTCCCGTCTTCGTGCCCCGCGTTCCTCATGCAGTCGCGCTTGTAGGTGATTGGCGCCGAGGAGTGGTCGTCGGGGGCGACCGGGGAGTAATCGTGGATGGTCTCGATTTTGAGATAGATGTCTCGAACCGGCATGGCTGAATTCCTCCTTTGAATCGAGGGCGACCGTGAGCCGCCCGGCTAACGGCGGAAATTTCCGCCGCCGGCAGTCTGCTCAACTCCCCACATGACGCTTCTACCGCGGACAGTTCTGATGCGAAGGAATATGAGGTTAACGGGCGAGGCTCTTGCGAGAGGGCGCGTCTTAAGCGGGCGAAAGATATGCCCGAACGGGGGGAATGTCAATAGCGAGATTTCGCGGCGCGCTTGAGACGAGTTTTACTGAAAACTCGGGCGGCGCGTTTCTCGACCGGGGATTACGTCACGGGGCGGAGTGTGCGGCGAGATTCCTTGCGAACCATTTGAGGTCGGTGTGCTTCGGCGGCATCCTTCGGTCGTAGATGTCCTGGTACTCCAACGTCACAGTTAATTTGCTTAACGCGAGCCTCACTTCATCCCTAAACGACGCGAACGTCCCGTCGCCCGGGTCGCCACTCAACTTAATGATTACTAAATCTTGAGTCGGCGGGATGCACCGGCCTTCAATGTTAGGGCTGAAGGTGGCCCAATAAATCCCCTCGGGCAGTGGCGGCATCAAACAAACGATATTGTCCTTTTCCTGGACTCCGTCAGACGCGGTGAACCTCTCGACTATGAGCGGCCCGACGCCGGTATTCCTGATCGTCACTCTGAGTTCGTTCTCATAATCGGCCGTCAGAATATTCGCGATGGGAGTTAAAGATTTGAAATTATGGATGCGCTGAAGCCGCAGGGTGCGGAGGGTCAGAATGATCGAGAGCAGCGACACAAACAACGCACACACGGCGGCCAATGCGTTGATTTGATCCGGGTGACTTTTTATTAAGTTGATTAACTCATCCATTTCTCAGCGCCCCGTGCGCCCGCCGACGGTCTCCACCGCATCATCCCGCCGATTATCTCGTGGCCGCTTCGCCGAGCAACGCATCCCACGCCCGGAGTGAGGTCTCGATGGGGAAGCGCGCGAGGACTTCCGGGGCGCGCGCCGCGAACGCCTTCCGCGCCGCGCCGTCGCCCATCAGCGACGCGAGCGCGGAGG
>JALZHT010000641.1 GCA_030860645.1 Acidobacteriota bacterium | reverse complement strand
CGCCGGAGTAGCCCTCGCCCGCGCCGCGCCGCGCGTTCCACTCGATGACGGCGTCGCGCGCGACGCCGACGCTGTGCGTGTTGGTGATGAGGACGGGCGTGCCGAGGCCGCCCGACTCCTCGACCCACGTCGTGCCGGTCATCTCGCCGTTGCCGTTGAGGGTGTGCCACGCGGCGAAGAGGCGGCCGCGGAAGTTTTTCCCCTGCGGCAGAATCGCCGTCACGCCCGTCCGCACCGGCCCTCTGCCCGGCGTCAATTTCCCCTCGCCCGAGACGAGCGTCACGAAGCCGACCTCGACGCCGCGCACGTCCGTGATCGCGTTGAGCGCGCCCGGCGTCCCGTCGAACGGCACGCCGAGGTCGCGCGCCCGGGGCCTGCGCTGCGCGGAGGCGGGGGAAGCGCCGAGCAATAAGACGAACAGCAGTAGCAATAACAACCGGCGCGGGAAGAGGGAGCGTGCGGTCATGTGATGATCCTTTCGAGCTTATTAAGAGCGCGTGACAAAGCTGTAGGGGCAGGGCTTGTCCCTGCCCGCTCAACCGGCGCGGCCAATCAACCTTGAATTTAGTGAATCTCGGGCGGGCCGGGACAAGCCCTGCCCCTACAGTCATCACCGACGTTGAGACTGCTTCACCACGCGATGCCGTAGTCCTCGCCGTGGTGACTCGACCCGCCCCACATGGTGCCGTGCGCGCGGTCGAAGAAGATGGCGTTGATGGGGCCGGAGGTGCGCTCCTCGAAGGTCAGCTCGTAGCCCATGCGGCGCAGTTCCGCCCGCACCCACGGCGGGACGGACTCGGCCAGGAGAATCCTTCCGGGCCGCGACTCGTGCGCGCCGAAGGAGCTGCGCATCTGGAAGCTGTTGATGTTGGGGGCTTCGGCCGCCTCCTGCACGTTCATCCCGAACTCGACGACGTTGAGGAAGAACTGCAAGAGGTTCTGATCCTGGCTGTCGCCGCCCTGCACGGCGAAGGAGAGGAACGGGCGGCCGTCCTTCAGGGCCAGCGAGGGCGTGAGCGTGACGCGCGGCCGCTTGCCCGGCTCGATGACGTTGAAGGGGCCTTCGGCGGCGTCCGTGACGAAGCTCTGCGCGCGCTGGCTGAGGCCGACGCCGGTGCGCCCGGCGATGACCGCCGGAATCCAGCCGCCGCTCGGCGTCACCGACACCACCCAGCCCTCCGCGTCGGCCGCCTGCACCGAAGTCGTCCCGGCGTAGAAAGAGTTCTTAAACTCTTCCTCGCTCAGCCTCGAAATCTGGTTCGGCGCGGGGCGCGCGTTCCACTTCTCCAGGAGCGCGCGGTAAGGGTTGGCCTGATTCTGGAACGGGTACGGGTCGCCGGGCGCGTGCGCCGGGTCGTTGCGCTCGGCGTTGACGAGCTTGGCGCGCTCCCTCGCGTAAGCCTTCGAGAGCAGTCCCTGAATCGGCTCGGCGGGCGGGAAGTAGGGGTCGCCGTAGTAGAAGTCGCGGTCGGCGAAGGCGAGGCTCATCGCCTGGTAGACGGTGTTGATGTAGCGGGCGCTGTTGTAGCCCATCGAGCGGAGGTCGAAGTTCTCCAGGATGTTGAGCGCCTGGAGCATCGCCGGCCCCTGCGTCCAGTGCGTCAGCTTGTAGACCTCGACGCCCTTATAGGTCGTCTTCACCGGCTCCTCGATCTGAACTTTCCAGTTCGCCAAATCCTCCGCCGTGAGGAGCGCGCCCTCCTCGCGCGCGCCGCGCACCAGCTCGCGCGCGATGTCGCCCCGGTAAAATCTGTCGTAGGCGGCGAGGATGGCTTCTTTGCGGTTCTTCCCTTTCTTCAAAGCCTCCTCTTCCGCCTCGACCAGTTTGCGCAGCGTCGCCGCGAGGTCGGGCTGGCGGAAGATTTCGCCAGCCGCGGGGGCCTCGCGCGGCCGGCCCGCGTGCGGCAGCAACACCTCGCGCGAGTAGCGCCACTCCTTCAGGCGCTTCTTCTCGCGCTCCAGGGCGTTGGCGGCCTGCGCCTCGATGGGGTAGCCGTCGGCCATCTGGATCGAGGGCGCGAGCACGTCCTTCAGACTCAGGCGGCCGAACTCGGCGAGCATGACGAGGACACCGCCCGGCGTGCCCGGCGTGACGGCCGCGAGCGGGCCGTGCTCGGGCGGGTACTTCAACTGCTTCGACCTGTAGAACTCCGCGGTCGCGCCCGTCGGGGCGACGCCGAGGGCGTTGATGCCGACCACCTTTTTCGCGCGCGGGTCGTAGACGAGCGCCTGCGTCTCGCCGCCCCACGAGAGCGTGTCCCACATCGTCGAGGTGGCCGCGATCATGGCGCAGGCGGCGTCGACCGCGTTGCCGCCCTTCTGGAAGACCATCGCGCCCGCCGTGGCGGCCAAAGGCTTCCCCGTGACGGCCACCCAGTGCCGGCCGTGGAGCACCGGCTTGACGGTGCGCTGCGCGCGCGAAGGAGACGGCAGGAGCAGCGCCGCGGCTGTCAGCGTCAGCAGGACGGCGCGTGGAAGTGTGGCGTGTAATCGCATATTCCCTCCGTCGGAAGGCGGATTTTAACACCGGGGGAATTTTTGATTTTGGATTTTTGATTGGCGATTGGAAGTCGTCGGCCCTCGGTTTTCAGTTTCGGTTAAAGACAAAAACTGAAAACTGACGGCCGACGACTAAATCAAAAATCGCAAATCTAAAATCTAAAATTCTTTGCCTGCCGCCTCGCGGCGCGGCCCGGCCCGGAGCGTTTCGACGATGAGGCGGTGCAGTTCTTCCGCGCGCACCGTCGCGCCGCCCAGGCCCTCCACCCCGCGCGCGACGCAGAAGCCGTCGGGCGCGTGCTGGCCCGTGAACTTCAGCCCCGCGGGGACGGCTTCGAGCCGCGCGCCTTTAATTTTCAACGGCGCGTCGAAGGCCGCGTCGTCCCAGTGGACGATGAGGTCGGGGAGGCAACTGTCCATGGCCTCCTCGACGCCGCCGGCCGTGCGCAGCACGTCGCGCACGAGCGCGCGGCCGTCGCGTGTCGTCAGCCCGCGCAGAGTCCTCTCGACCTCCGCGCACACCGGCTCGTAC
>JALZHT010000061.1 GCA_030860645.1 Acidobacteriota bacterium | reverse complement strand
GGACGGGGGGCGTCCGCTTGGCGAGCAGTTGCGCGTGACGCGCCCGCAGCATGTGCGCGAGCGACTGGTGCTTAAGCCCGAGCCGCCTGGCCGCGCGCGTCAGGCTCCCGTCCTCCAGTTCCAGGGCCTGCTCGATGAGGCGGGCCTCCAACTCGTGCACCGCGCCGTAGAAGCTGAAATCCCTGTCGTGTATCTCGACGCCCGCGAGCCGCTTGATGACAACGCGCGCGCACGCCCGCAGGCGCGCGATATCCTCGGCGTCCTGCGTGCCCTTCAGCAGCTCGTCGGCGCGGCGGTAGGTGCTCGACAGCTCCTCGCGCGGCAGGCGCGCCGAGGCCCCGTGCTCCTCGATCAGGGCCAGCGCGGCGAGCGCCGCGTTGGTCTGCGCGCCCGAGTCCTCGGCCACCTTCATCGCGCGCCGGAGGATTTCGACGGAGTTTTCGTGAGCCCCGAGCCGCGCCCGCGCGACGCCCTGGATGGTCAGCGCCTCGGCGAGCAGCGCCGACTCGCCGCCCGGCTCCAGGTAGCGGACGACGCCGTCTATGACGCGGTCGGCCTCCGCGTACCGCCCCTCGGCGAGGAGCACGCTCGCCCTCGTCTCGTCCACGTAGGCGAGTTGCCCGGCGTCGTTGAGGCGGGTGAGGATCGACCGCGCGCGGTCGAGGTTTTCGTGTGCCTCCGCGTAGCGGGCCAGCTTGTAGAGCAGGAAGGCGAGGTTGTTGAAGTTGGCGGCGACGTACCTTTCGTTACCCGCCCGCTCGTGGTGGTAGGTGGCGGCGGTGAACTCGATGATGGCGTTGTCGAAATACTCGGCCTTCCCCTCGGTCGACGCCAGCCTCCGGAAGACCAGCCCCATCTGCCCGTGCCACTTGCCGCGCAGCGCGTCGCCGGCCTCGTCGAGGGCGGGCCGCGCCTCCTCCAGCACGCGCCGCGCCTCGTAGTAACGGCCCTCCCAAATCTCGACGGAGGCGCGGCGGAGCGAAATCTTGGCCCGCAACCCGGCGCTCTCCGGGCCGAGGCTGGCGAAGGCCGTCTCCAGGATGACCCGCTCCTCGTCGTACGCGCCGAGGCGGAAGTAGCAGATGCCCAACTCGTACTGCGCCTCGGCGACCTTCTCCGGCCGCCCCGCGGCCTCGAAGGCGCGCAGCGACTCGAAGAGCAGGTCTTTAGCCCTCTCCTGCGCGTCGGAAATCTGCCTGGCGCTGCCGAGCCAGCCCGAGAGCACTCCGCATTGCAAGAGCACTTCGGCGGTGGTAAGAATTGACAGCCCTTTCGTTTCGGGGCGCTCTCCGACACCCTGCCACAGATCGCCCAGCGCCTCGCGCGCTTCTTCGCAGCGCCCGGCCTCGGTCAGTTCGGCCGCGGCGGCGCAGCGAAGCAGCGCGCGCCGTTCGCGGTCGAGGTCGGGTTTCTCCCTCTGTTGCAACTTGATCTCTACATGGTTCATGTGAGGTACGCCTTTCCGCGCTGATGCAACTGTCTTGCATCGGCACCGACGTTAACGCCGCCCAACGCGATGCGGCGGCATCCCTGGTTACAACCCACCAACTGAAAGGGACTCGCGATGCTTAAAATTGTCAGGGCCTCCGCGCTCGTCGTCGTCCTGGCCTGCGCGGCCCGCGCGGGCGAAACGCCGAACCACGTCACCGGCACTCCTACCCAGCAGCCGGCCACGATGACGATGGAGTCGGCCGCCGACGACAGCGCTCGTGAAATGGCGGCGGACAGCTACGGGGAGATTTTACTGAATTTGCTCGAAGGCGTGCTCGCGCTCTTCTAGCACGCACGCCAGCCTGGTCTGGAGAGGCCGCCCCGGCGGCGGCCGGGCCTTTGTGTGTCTGCGCGAACGAACGGATAGCGGAGGTGACGCCCACCGGCGTGAGATTAACGCCCCGCACAGAAGATTGCAATAGATTTCGCCCCGGCCGCGCCCCCGCGGGCGGCTGGTCAGATTTCGTCAGCCGCCGCGCGCCCCGGCAGGCGGACGTGGTAGAGGTGGCGGCTGCGCTTACCTAAATCCCAGTTCGCGTACCTAATCGCCTCGCTGTAGCGGTAGTTATACAGGCCGAGGTTCCCCTCCTTTTCAAACTCGGGTTTCAGCCGCTCCAGCGCCTCGACTTTCTTCCGCCAGTGTTCCGCCTCCTGCCCGGTTAATTCGTAAGTCGAAAAACCCAGGCCGTATTTTTTGAGGAGCACCGCCAGGGAGGTGTTTTCCGGCAGCAGGCTCGCCCTGTCTTCGTCGCCGCTCGCCCACTCCGTAAAGAACAGGCCCATCTGCCCGCCGGGCTTCAGGATCGCGATCAACTGCCGCAAGGTCTCTTCCAGGTCGTTGACGTAATAAAGCGTGTCGACGGCGACCACGGCGCTGAAGGTGTGCGGCTCGAAGTCGAGCCGGTTCATATTCCCGACCCCGAAGGCGAGGCGCTCGCCCTTCGCCGCGGTTCTCGCGCGGGCCTGCGTGATCGCCTCTTCTGAAATGTCCACGCCCACGAAGGACGCGCCCGTCAGGTCGTGTAAATACTCCGTGATGAGGCCGCTGCCGCAGCCCGCGTCCAGCGCGCGGTCGCCGGCATTTAATCTCAGGACTTCGAGCAGGAGGTGCAGTTGAGGGATGTCGGCCAGCCCGTGCTGGCAGAGGTTCTTCCCGTAGACCCGCTCGCAAAAGAGCGCGTGGGCTTTGCTCGCCGCCGCGTCGCCGAAAAAGTTGTCGTACTCATACAGCCACAGGGGGTTGGTGACTTCCAACGCCTTCCGCGCCGCGTTCCCCTTTTCAGTCAGGGAATACGCCCCGCCGCTCTCCGCCAGCAACGCCCCGTCCGTCAAACTCCGGTACGCGTCAGTCCAGTCCGCGAGGCGCTTCCCCATCCACCGCCTGCCGAAAGCTTCGAGGTTCTCGCGGCTCGCCTCGCTGTCGGCGTACATCCCCGCCATCGAGCCGTAACGGCTCCTGAGCCACCCGACCGCGATCAACAACTGCTTCTCGGCTTCGTTCAATTCCCTCATCGGCCCGCTCGCAAGGTCTTCACTGCCGCCCCGCGACTAATTCCATGAAGGCCCGCAGCACTGGTCTCACCCATTTCAACCGATTCGCGGTCGGGCGCATGCCGCTGTTATGCGCGGCGCTCAGGAAAGGCTCTCTCTCATTTCCGACCGCGCCCGCGCACACGAAAGGAGTTGAGAAACCGCTCGGCATCCGAAGAAGTAAGGTCTTTATCATCTTTCCCGACAAATACTACTACGTAGATTTTACCGCCGGTCTCAAAGATTCTGCCTCTCGTGGACACACCGCCGCCGGTATAAACGTATTCTTTGCCCTTCAACCCGTTAACATCGATCCCTTTTACGCTGGTCGGCTCAGCCTCATCTTCATTACCGATTAAGATCGCACCCAAATACCAATAGAGTCCGCGAGGCTCCTCTCTCGGCTGTGACCGGATGAACTTCTGTCTGGCATTTATGACCACGACCCCGAACCGGCTGTCTTCGGGAGTGGTCTCGATGGCCGCGTAGCAAGCAGCCCAGTGATTCTTTTGGTTTCGTTCGAGGCTCGCCTGATGCTCGCCTGAGAAGGACTGGACTTTACGCAAAGGGGCAGGCGACTCGACGCTGAAACTTTGGTGAGGAGGCGAGTAAACCCGCCAGCCGGCGGTTGGCGCCTGAGCGGTAAGCAAGATGGCCGCTGCTGTAAGAGTGCCGAGTGTCCTCATAACATCGGAAAGCACATAACGCCCGAATTAACCCGGCCCGCACGAGCAGCATCCAATTTACACCGCAAGGAGGGATGATGAAAGCCATGCTGCCGCGGGCTTGGGTTGAATGAGTTGTTGGGCGGCGGGTTTCCATTAACATCCACCCCCGCACTTACCACCCAAGTTAGCCGACTCGCTCAGACCCGGCGTTCAATCCACACACTCTCCTCTATGTACCCCACCGAGAACTCATAATGATAATTGTAAGTATAGAGTTGGCCGCAGAGGGGGCACTTCTTGGTGATCTCGTAATCCTTGCTCGTATCCCAGAAGCCTTCCGGACATGGATACGCATCTACTAAGTCGCAGACGGCTTCGGGGAGCCTTTCGCCCTCACGCAAATCAGCCGCGGCGAAGTCCGGGATACTTCCGCAAATCTCGCACCCTAATGCATCCATGCAATTACCTTACTTGACCGAGAGAGGCAGCATCCGGCCTCATACTCTACGAGCCGCCCAACGCCCGAATTAACCCGCCGCCCGACGCACTCACACAACGCGAATTAACCGGCACACGTTGATGAGAGGCACGCTGAGGGCGGTCGGGTTGAATGAGTTGTGATGCTTGGCCCGGCCAGAATTCTCCGCCTTACTTTCCAAATTCTTTACCCTCGATGAAGACCGCGCTGCCTCTCGTCGACCCAAGCCGTAATGCCTTCAGGTCGCGGTATTCTTCGGAATCATACCAGCGATGTGCCTGCTCAAGGCTGGGGAATTCTATAATCACAGGGAAGACCGGCTGCCAGTCGCCTTCGACGGCATCGCACTTACCGCCTACCGTGAGGTAACGTCCGCCGTACTGCTCGACGGTCGAGAGGACTCCCGCCCTGTATCTTTCCATTCTCCCGGGATCAGTGATTTCGTGGACATCGAAGAAACAGTAAGCGGCCATCATCATTCTCCTCCCAGCAAGAAATATCTCTAGCTTATTACTGACGAACACTAGCGAAAAAGCCTAACGCCCGCATTTACCGGGCGGCAGAGGTCGTCTCGGCCTTCAATCCTCGCGAATGAAAGCCGCGCTATTGCCGCCCCGGTCGAATGAGTTATCAGGCACGCCTTAGAGTTCAAAGAATTTATTGAGCAATTCCTTTTCTTCAGTCACTTAAAGGAATCATAAATCGCCAGGGCCTAACGCCTGGCGTCACCCGACGCGCGTTCAACTGCGCTACGGCCAGGTTCTCGATAAGAAGAGCACTGATATGCGTCGGGTACATGCCGTTGTCGGGCGGCGCGTGACCGGGGCGGCCCCTCCCCGGCGGCGGGCAGGCGCTCACCGGGTAATCAACAGCACCAGCCCCACCACGACCAGCACCGCGCTCGCGGCCAGCAGCCCCAGACGCAGCCCGCGCCGTCCCGCCCAGATGTGGGCGAAGCACATCAGCAGCAACGCCGACGGCACGAACAGGGTGCGGACGCTGCCCGCGCCCCTGAGCCAATAGAAGAGGCTCCACAGTAGCCCGGCTGCGCTGAGAACGGCAATGACTACCCATAACGTGCGGTATTCACGAGATGAAGCGCCCCCCTGCTGATTTGACTCCGTCATATGTACGCTCCAGGTAACAGTTCAAGACACCCGACCATGCGTAGAAGGTTAAGGTGGTAATTGACGCCCAACGCTCGAATCAACCCGCGCCGAGCATGAAGCATTCAACGTGACGTTGAAAGGCAACCATGAGAGCCATGCTACCGAGGCGTCGGGTTCAATGAGTTGTTAGCCGGCGGCTGCCCGCTCAGATTCTTTCGCAACCGGCTTGGTCAGCGCCAGCAGCAGCGGCAATATCCCGGCATACATTACACCGCCCCGAATCCAACTCAATCTCTGCCAACGCTGCCCGCGCGCAAGCCATTCTGAGGGTGATACTTTTGATTCGGGGCTTTGCTCGAAGGCTACTAATTCGGGGATAAAATAGATTTGAGTGACTACAAGCACTAGAAAATAGATCGCGAAACTTATCAGTATGAGCTTGCGCCGCGACTGGGATTTCCAATTCAGCCCGAGAGCGACGATGAGCGAGAGGATCAGCAGCGGGTGAATAGTCATCCAGAATATCGCCTCGTGCAGGCCATAAGGCCCGTTGACCACGACGGCCGAATCCGGCAAGGCCGACAGATAAACCGGAAAGTAAACGAGATGTGAATAAGTAATCCCGCCGAGCAATGTTCCCCAAAGGATGACAGCCAGAAAGAGCGAGTATGTGCCGAGCCTCGATGTCGCCATCTCTCTATCCCCGGTATAGAATTAGCCGTAAATATGGTAGCCAGCTAACGCCCGGCGTCACCCGCCACGGACACAACTACGACAGGGACAAGCTAACGGCGAGAGAGGCGCTGGTTCGTGGTCGGGTGCATGCCGTTATTAGGCCGCGCACACCTTCGCCAGCGCCCCGGCCCACTTGCCCCGCACCGCCTCCCCGTACATCTGCCGCTCCTTCTCCCGCCGGATCGCGCAGGCCATCCGGAACGCCCGCCGCTCACCGTGCTTCCTGATCGAGACCGACGTCCTCCCCCTGCGCTCGCGGCCCGCGTTCCACGTCACCTCGTACACCTCGTTGAGGTAGACCGTGCCGCCCTTGCCCCTGTACTTCCTCACCGCCCGGCGCACGCCCGCCACCCCGCGGGCGTTGCGCGGGCTGCTGCCCACGACCTGGTGGTCGGTGCGCGGCCTGCCCAACTCCCGCTCCATCTCGTCGCGGCACTCGATGGCTTTAACGAGGGCGGCTTCCTTGCCGCCGTGCGCCCTGTCGGGGATGAACCTCGCCCGCGCCTGCTTGTTGAACCTGACCCGCACGTACCAGCCGTGCGTCTTCTTCTGGGGGCTGTCGATGCGGCTGATGCCTTTGTGACCAGACTTCGCCATAGAACTCCCTGCCCGGAGCCTCCTTCTTGAAGATTCGATTTAAGACGTGGATGAAAACTACACGTCTCAGCCGGACTTGTCAAAGCGCGCCGACCCGGCGGCCTAACGCCCGAATTAACCGGGCGCGGGCGAAAAGCAGATAAGATGCTGGAACAATTAAACGATGAAAGCCCTGCGATCCCGCGCCCCGGTTCAATGAGTTGTCGGGCGCGGCGTTGAATACATTATTCAATCTGAAGCTTGGGATCGTGAATCGTAAGGCTAACTATCCCAGAAATCGCCTTTCCCCTCGGCGTTCTCTTTGCCCCACTCTTGTTCAAAATGCTTCTCAAGGAAATGGCGAACCACGTCCTCATCATCAATGACTAAATAGTAGTTCGGCCTACCATGTTGCGGGGCGGTAGGCTCCTTTAGTTCGATCACGCCTCTCTGCTTACCGAAGCGGGTGCCTAAATACATCTCAGGTTCCGACGACGCTTTCTTATCTTTCATCTCCTTTACCTTGATCTTATTGACTATATTCGGATATTTCTTCTTAACACGGTTCATCAACCGCCGAAAGAACTCCAGATCAGCTTTACCAGAGGCGTCCCCTGTGAGGAAGAGATAACGGGCTTCCTTAAAGCTCGGGTCCTGATACCTGTCGATGAAAAAGCTTACGATTTTCTCTTCATTAGCAAATTCATCTACTTTGTAGGAAGGATTGTACGCGAAGTACGTTCCCGTATATCCCCCCCACAAGTAAGCGTACGCCTCCGGCTGTGAGGGTGAGGGGCGGCGGCACAAAGATGCTCTCTTATCGAATAAAGAATTATAGATGGAGTTAAGTTTATTGGTATTCTCCTTGAGCTGTTCACCTTCCCGCAGGCGCTCCAGCACCAACGCAAAGATACCCAGCGTGATAACAAATACGTATCCCTCAAGAGACACTTCCCCCTGCGTCAACTTAAATTTGTACAGAAAATACCAGAGCATGGAGATGGCCGCCGCCACGAAGGCGAGCCAGAGATGCGGATCAGAAAAGGAGACGCGTCGCAGAAAGCTCCCTGTGTTTTTCAAAATGTCACCTCCTTCACGGCAAGGATCGAGAAAAGGGTATCATGTGAAGACCCGGGCCATTGTAGTCCCTGACTGCCAGAACCCCACCGACTTGAATAGTGTCGCCATACAGGTCGGCTCGAAAACCTAGCTTTTTGTGAAAAGCGATTGAGGTATGGTTATCTGGATTGACGATTAGGCGAACCTGTCGGACACCCAACCCGCTTACCGTCTTGAAAAACATCTGATATAGCTGGTTGGCAAGTCCCTGTCGTTGTGCGGGAGGATCCACAGCTACTAGATGGATGTAAGCTTGGGTGGTATCAACCTGCGAGACAAAGCCAAGCAAAAAGGCTTGGATTTTCCCGTTACGCTCGCAGACGAAACTGGTATTGCTGAAGAATTTGCAAAAGAGATGGTAAATGGATTCTCTTTCTTTGAATTCGGGCCAAGCGTTTTTGGCAATCTCCACGCACCTCATAAAGTCTGATTCTTGAGCATTTCGGATTAACATTTACACCTCACATTAGCCGAGCGCCCGACGCCCGAATTAACCCGCCCCGCGCGAGCAGCATTCTATCAAATCAGGGAAATCAATGATGAAAGGGATGCTATCGCGGGGTCGGGTGGAATGAGTTGTTGGGCTGCGCCTAGCGTGCAACGGAAACCACGATCAGACAAAGAGCGATAAGGAAAGTCAGCGCCCCCGCGACTCTTAGCATTTGCTTCAGGCGTTTCAATAACTCCACACTAGGAAACGGCTCTAAGTGAAGATCGCCTGTCACCTGGACAATGTGATTTTTCATTGGGTCAACATGACTAGCGCCCGAGAGCGCGAAGACGCAAAAGACGAAACCCAGGAAAATAGGGAAGGCTAAAGCAAAGCGCATAAATCCCGTGTTCGGCTGCGACAAATAGAACGAGAGAATTGCGCCGGTGATAGCACAATAAAAGATGATGAACTTAAGCACCATTTCAAAATGGAATTTATAAACGTCCACCATCATTTCATACTGCTTCATAAGGCCAGCCGGTTCTGCTTTTAATTTCGGTGTGTCAGGTTGTTCAGTAGAAGGCGCGGGTTTATCAGCTATCGCATTTCGATATTTTTTTTCCCATACCTGTTTGCTCCTGAAGGTCAAGACAGTAGTCAGTAGACTCACTGCCGTTATCGTTAAATAGATTTTCTCCATGATGTTTCACCAAATACAATGCGGATTTGCTCCCCCGCAATCGCCCTTTCAGGTAGAGGCTAAAGCAGGTCTTCTGCCCCGAACGAGAGAGGATTCGGCCCGCCCGCCGCATCAGGGATGCGCGGCTTTCATCACGCCGTACGGCGTGATGAAGGCGGGCCGACCTGCTTGGCTGTTCATTTCCGCACTTCAGGCGCTAGCGCGCGCTCGCATTACGTGTACCGGCGGGTGGTACGCCGGCGTCAGGGTGTAGTTTTGAAAACAGTTTGAGGATGCGCTTGTACTCGTCGGCCCAGGAGGAGGCGCGCTCGAAGGCGTGATCCTCGACGGGGTAGACGGCCAGTTCCCAGTTCTCCTTGCGCAGCTCGATGAGGCGCTGCGCGAGCCGCACGGTGTCCTGGAAGTGGACGTTGGTGTCGACCATGCCGTGGCAGATGAGGAGCGCGCCGCGCAGGCCCTCGGCGTGGTGGATGGGCGAGCTGCGGCGGTAGGCTTCGAGGTCGGCCTGCGGCGTGTTGAGGATGTTGGCCGTGTAAGGGTGGTTGTAGTGCGCCCAGTCGGTGACGGGCCGCAGGGCCGCGCCCGCGGCGAAGACGCCCGGCTCGGTGAACATCGCCATCAGCGTGATGAAGCCGCCGTAGGAGCCGCCGTAGATGCCGATGCGCGCGGGGTCGACGCCGTGCTCGGCCGCGAGGTAGCGCGCGCCGTCCACGTGATCCTTCAAGTCCTTGTCGCCCATGAAGCGGTAGATGCCCGTGCGCCAGTCGCGCCCGTACCCGGCCGACCCGCGGTAGTCTATGTCTAAGACGGCGAAGCCGCGCTCCATCAGGAGGTGGTGGAACATGTACTCGCGGTAGTAGCTCGACCACCACTTGTGCACGTTCTGGAGGTAGCCGGCGCCGTGGACGAAGATGACGGCCGGGCCGCCGCGGGGGAAGTCGGCCGGCTTGTAGAGGCGCGCGTGGAGGGTCGCGCCGTCGCGCGCGCGGAAGCTGACGATGGGAGGGTCAACCCATTTGTAAGAGAGCCACTCGGCCGTCGGCGACTCCGTGACCCGGACGGGCGCGGGCTGTTTCGCGTCCGCGGGGCGGTTGGCCTGGATGAAGAGTTCGGGCGGCCGGTTGCTGTAGGAGTTGACGACGGCGAGCAGCGTGTCGTCGGGCGAGACGGTGGCCTGGTTGTGGCCGCTCATGGTCGTGAGCCGCGTGCGCGGCCCGCCCGCCGCGGGCATCGAGTAGAGGTGTCGCTCGAAGGGGCCGCCCTCGCTCGAAGTGAAGTAGAACTTCGCCTTGTCCTCGGAGAGGCGCACGTCCGAGACCTCGAAGCTGCCGGAAGTGAGTTGGACGGGTTCGCCGCCGTCCGCCCCGACGGTGTAGAGGTGCGCGAAGCCGTCGCGCTCGGAGACGAAGTAGACGCGGCGGTTGTCGGCGAGCCAGCCGAGGGTGAAGGAGCCGGGGCCGCCGACCCAGGCGTCGTCGTGGACGCGCGCGAGCACGCGGGTCTTGCCCGTCGCCGGGTCGAGCGACAAGACCCAGCGATCCTTGTTGTCGGCGGCGCGCGCGAGGAGCGCCGCCCGCGCGCCGTCCTCCGACCACTGGATTTGTAAGAGCTGCACGTCGCGCTCGCGCGCCTGTTGGGCAGTCGCCTCGGTCTGCTGCGCGGCGGTCTGCTGCCCCTGCGTCGGCGGCGGGGTTTGAGTTTGGGTTTGTTGCTGAGCGCCGGTCTGCCGCGCCTCGGCGGTCTCGTCGCCGCGCACGCCCTCGGCCGGCTCGGTGGTGGCGTTCTGCTCGGTGCGCGTCTGGACGCGCGGCGCGAC